>JANQJT010000212.1 GCA_028281485.1 Phycisphaeraceae bacterium | reverse complement strand
GATCTTGTACGCCCACGCCGATCCCTCGCGACACGGCGTGCACTGGCCGCACGACTCGTGCATGAAGAAGTGCACGATGTTGCGCGTCGCCGAGACGATCGAGGTGTCCTCGTCCATGACGATCACGCCCGCCGTGCCCAGGCCGAGCACGTTGTAGCGACGGCCGCAGTCGAAATCGAGTTCCGCGTCCCACTGGTCGGCACCGAGGAAGCCCATCGCCACGCCGCCGGGGATCGCCGCCTTGTACTTCTTGCCGCCGCGCACGCCCTGGGCGTAGTTCTCCACGAGGTCGGACATCTTGATGCCGAGTTCTTCCTCGTACACGCCGGGCCGATTCACGTGGCCGGAGATGCCGTACAGCTTCGGCCCGTACGATCCGGGCGCCTTGTCGCTCAGCGTCGAGCCGCGCCCCAGCGAGCGGAACCAGTCGCTGCCGCGCGAGACGATGTCGGGCAGGACGGCGATGGTCTCCACGTTGTTGATCACGGTCGGACGACCGAACGCGCCCTTGATCGCGGGGAAGGGCGGCTTGATGCGCGGCCAGCCGCGCTTGCCCTCCAGCGACTCGAGCAGCCCCGTCTCCTCGCCGCAGACGTACGCGCCCGCGCCGCGGTGGATGTACACGTTGGGCACGCGGCCGTTGATCTTGCCCAGGAAGCTCTTCTCCCCAAACACGCCGTTGGCGTACGCCTCCTTGCGGGCGCGCTCCAGCGCGTAGTACGTCTCGTGATACTCGCCGCGGATGTAGATGTAGGACGTGTCGATGTTGCAGGCGAGCATGCAGATGCCGATGCCCTCCAGCAGCATGTGGGGGTCGTAATCCATCAGCAGCCTGTCCTTGAAGGTGCCGGGCTCGGATTCGTCGGCGTTGACGGTGAGGTAGCGGGGCTCGCCGTCGGGCTCGGGAAGGAACGACCACTTGAGGCCGGCGGAGAAGCCCGCGCCGCCGCGGCCGCGCAGCTCCGACGCCTTGACCGTGTCGATCAGGTCGGCGGGCTTGATGTCCATCGCCTGCTTCAGCGCCGCGTAGCCGCCGGTTGCGCTGTAGCGCTCGAAGTCGATGTACTTGCGATCGTCGGGATTGCCCCAGGGGTGAGTGGGGATGCGCCGTACGAGGATGGGTTCGGTTAGTGCCATCGGGTTGCCTTCATGCGGTGAGCCGGGTTAATGCTTCTCGTCGCCCCGTCTGATCTCGATCTCGTCGATGGTCGTGCGGCGAAGGATCACGCCCTCGCCCTGTTTCGTCTGCGTCTGCTTGCGGATCACGGTCTTGTCGGCCTTGGGGTGACGGATGTTGTGAATCATCAGACCCAGGTCGCGACAGAATGTGGTGAACCGGTTCATGTCGTCTCGCGTCGGTCGCATCCGTGCGACGGTATTTCGTTTACGCCTGCGCCGCCGCGGCGGTGCCGGGCGCGGGGAACCTGGCCGGGTCGTCCGGCAGCTCCGCCAGCACCTTATCCATCTGATCGGCGGTCACCTTGCGATACATCTTGCCGTTGATCAGCACCGCTGGGGCGTCGTCACACATGCCCAGGCACTCGACCATCTGTAGCGTGATCTTGCCGTCGTCGGTCGTCTCGCCGTTGGTGATCTGCAGCTTGTCGGTCAGCCAGCCCTTCAGGTCAAAGCAGCCGCACAGCTCGCAGGCGATCGACTGGCAGATCTGCACCAGGTACTTGCCCTTGGGCTCGAGGAAAAACTCCTCGTAGAACGTGGCCGTGTCGTACACCTCGGCGGCGGTGAGATCGAGGAACGCGGCGATCTCCTCGATCGCCTGGTAGGGGATGTAGCCGTAGGTGTGCTGCACGGCGTGCAGGGCGGGCAGCGTCGCCGCCTGCTTGGTGGGGTAGCGCGTCAGGGCGTCGGCCTCGAGTTCGGCGCGCAGCGCCTCGGTCAGGTAAGGCTCGGTGCGCCGTTCGATCTGTTGGGTTCCGGATGGCTTGACGATCCAGGGCATGGGTCGACTCACTCCCGTGGGGGCGGTTTACGTCTATCGGTCGAGCTCGGCGGCGATGATGTTCAGGGATCCGAGGATCGCCACCACGTCGCTGAGCAGATGTCCCTCGAGCATCTTGGGGAACGACTGGTAGTTGATGAAAGACGGCGGGCGGCAGCGAGCACGCGTCGGCGTCGGGCCGCCGTCGGAGACGACGTAGAAGCCCAGCTCGCCGTTGGCCGTTTCCTGTGCGCCGTAGATTTCCGCGACCGGCATCTCCCACTTGCGGTTGGTCATGATCAACTCGAAGTGGTGGATTAATCCCTCGATCGAGCCGTAGGTCTGCGACTTGTCGGGCAGGGTCACGCCCTGGTCGTCGAACGCGTCGACGGGGCCGTCGGGGATGCGATCGATGAGCTGGCGGATGATCTCGATCGACTGCTTCATCTCCTCCACGCGGACGCGGAAGCGGCTGTAGCAGTCGCCCTCGTGCATGATCGGCACCTTGAACTCCACCGGATCGGCACCCGCGCCGTCCCACCCCTTCTCGTAGCAGAGGTAGGGAGTGTCCTTGCGCAGGTCACGCTTCACGCCAGCCGATCGCGCCAATGGACCAGACAGCGACCAGGCGATCGCGTCTGCTTCGCTGATCGTGCCCACGCCGACGGTGCGGTCGATAAAGATGCGGTTCTTGTTCAGCAACCCCTCCAGATCGGCCACGACGGGCGGGCACTGCTCGTTGATGAACTTCTTCACCTTCGCCACGAACACGTCCTGATCGGGCAGGTCGTAGCACAGACCGCCCACGCGGGTCCAGCTGGTGGTGAACCGTGCGCCGCAGATGTACTCACAGATGTCGTAGATGCGTTCGCGTTCGTTGAAGCCGTAGAGGAACGCCGTGAACGCGCCCAGGTCCAGCGCCGCGGCGCCGGCACACAGCAGGTGATCCTGGATACGCGCCAACTCACCCATGATCGTCCGCAGCACCTTGCAGCGCGGCGTCAGCTCGATGCCGAACAGCTTCTCGACGGCGTGATGCCAGACGATGTTGTTGTGGATCGGCGAGACGTAGTTCATGCGGTCCGTGACGACGACGTACTGGTTGTAGTCGTGGTGTTCACCGAGCTTTTCGAAGCCGGAATGGAGATAGCCGATGTGGGGCACGCAGCGGACAATCCGCTCGCCATCGAGTTCGAGGACGACGCGGAGCGTGGTGTGCGTGGCGGGGTGCTGGGGCCCGAAATTGAGCGTCCAGCGATCGCCCGAATCCTCCACCTTGTCCAGATAAGGGGTGGTTTCGGCGTCCAAATCCCAAGGTTTTAGGTCAAAAGGCATAGCGGCGTCCGATGCAGGCTGAACAGAGCGAAAAGTATAGATATCTACAGGTCTTGCGTCGAGTTGCCTTGTGTCGTGATCGGGGCCTGTGGATCGTCTGTGGATGGGGTCGGTGGGGTTCTATATACAGAGGGGATAGTTTTACTCACCTACTCGTAATAAGCCCTGTCACGATGTGAATAACATTATAAGGCCGATCATAGAGCGTTGTAACCACAGAACTTAATAAAGCGGGTGCGAATGGGAGTAGATTGTCAGTTAGGGTGTCGCGCCCGGTCGGAGCGTGTCACCGACGGCCGATCGTCCTCGGAGGGGCGGGGGGAACCGCTACTTACCGCAGCGCCGGCGTCATCAATTGACAGCTTATCGAGGGGTTGTGAGCCGCTAAATGAAAACCGGGTTGCCGCTTGGGATCAGTCCGACACCAGTACGCGGTCGATCTGGGTGACTTGCGAGGCGAAGGATTTATCGATCTCGACGCGCTCGTCGATCGTGCGGATCGCGTGCATGACGGTCGTATGGTCCCGTCCGCCGAAGTAGCCGCCGATCTCCTCCAGCGAGTAATTCGTCCGCTTGCGGGCCAGGTACATGCAGACCTGACGCGGGATGGTGATTGAGCGGTGGCGTCGCTTGGACTGCAGGTCCGAGAGCTTGACGCCGTAGAAATCGACCACGGCGTCGATGATCGACTGGATCGACAGCTGCGGCTCAGCCACGATCGCCTCGTCGCCGAGCGCGTTCCGCGCCAGCTCCAGCGAGATCGGCTGCTCGGTCAGCGTCGCCATCGACTGCACCTTCGTCAGCGAACCCTCCAGCTCACGTGTGTTCGATTCCACCTTCGAGGCGATGTAACACACGATCTCGTCGGGGATCTCCAGCCCGCGCAGCTCCGCCTTCTTGCGGATGATCGCGACGCGCGTCTCGTAGCACGGCTTGTCCACGCGGGCCACCAGACCCCAGTTGAAGCGCGATACCAGCCGCTCCTCCAGCTTGGGGATCTCAGACGGCGGCGAGTCGGACGACAAGATGATCTGCTTCTTGGCCTGGAAGAGGGTGTTGAACGTGTGGAAGAACTCTTCCTGTGTGCGGTCGCGCTCGGCGAGGAAGTGGATGTCGTCGATGACGAGCATGTCGACGTGGCGGTAGCGGTGACGGAAGTCGTGCATGTTGCCGCTGGTGACCGCGTCGATGAAGTGGTTCACAAAAGCGTCGCAGGAGAGGTAGCAGATGTGCGTGTTGGGGTTCTCCATCAGCACGGTCTGACAGATCGCCTGAAGCAGGTGGGTCTTGCCCAGGCCCACTCCGCCGTGGATGAAGAACGGGTTGTACGCGTTGCCCGGCTGTTGCGCCACGGCGCGGCTTGCGGCGTACGCCAGGTGGTTCTGCGGCCCGGTGACGAAGTTCTCAAACGTGTAATCCGGCGAGTAGACGACCTGGTCCTCGTCGGCGTGGCTTTGCGACACATCACGACCGTTCGAAGGCGCCGTGTCGCTGGGGGGAGCGGCGTCGCGCGAAACGAAACGCACCGTTACCAGGTTGCCCGTGGCCGCCTGCACCGCCTCGTTAAACGGACGCGAACACTGCGTGGCCAGATAGTTCTTCTGGACCGGGGCCTGCACACGCACCTGGAGGACTCCCTCATCCAGCCACATCGGCTCGAGTTCCTCAAACCACTGCCGGCAGATGTCGGCGTGGTGTGAGCGCAAATAAGCGATCATGTCCCGCCAAATCGACGGGTCCGGGTGTGACATCCGGTTGTTCTCTTTCGTCTTAGTACAAGACCGTTGAAGGTCGAAGCTGCAAGGCGCGATTCCACCACAAATCGCGGGCGACTTCCGTGCCGCCTCTGACCGCAACGGTCCGTGTCGCGGAAGTTGGTTTCCAAGTTAAGACTGTGAGCGTCCGGTGTCAACGAAGAATTACACAACGCGTTTGAGCGTACAATAAACCGCGCCTTGACAGGCGGAGTTTTTCCCGTCGCGCGATCTTTCGACACGCTGCGCAGAAAGAAACAACGATCGATGATGGATGACACAATCAGCTTTTCGACCGAGCATCGCTTGATCACGCGACGCGGTGTGATGCGTAACGCGGATACAACGCTGTCTGACGCATTGACCGGTGACGCCACGCGCATCATCGCCTTTATCGATGATGGGCTTCTCGCTGCGCAAACAAGAATCGAATCGAGTTTGCACAAAAAGCTCGACCCCGACAGATTAACAGACATCGCGCACGTTCCCGGTGGCGAGGCCTGCAAGAACGATCCAACCGTGTGGCTCGATATCGCGCGCCGCATCGCAGATAGGGGCATCGATCGGCACAGCTACGTGTTGGCGATCGGCGGCGGGGCGGTGCTCGACGCCGTGGGTTTCGCCGCCGCGACCGTGCACCGCGGCGTGCGCCTCTTACGCATGGGTTCGACCACGATGGCGCAGGCCGACTCGGCCGTGGGTGTGAAGTGTGCGATCAATCTCGACGGCGCCAAGAACATGCTCGGCACGTTCGTCGTGCCCACCGCGGTGATCAACGACTTCGACCTGCTTCACACGCTCAGCGACACCGACTGGCGCGCCGGTTTCGCCGAGGCGATCAAGGTCGCGATCATCAAGGACGCGGCGCTGTTCGACACAATCGCGTCCCACGCGCCCGCGATCGTCGCGCGCAACGAAGACCACTGCCAACGCATCATCACGCGGTCGGCCGAGTTGCACTACACACACATCACGCGCGGCGGTGATCCGTTTGAGTTCGGTCCATCGCGCCCGCTGGATATGGGTCACTGGTCGGCGCACCAACTCGAGTCGATGTCCGGTTACGAGCTGTCACACGGCCGGGCCGTCGCGATCGGCCTGGCGATCGACTCGGTCTACGCGGCGCGGCTCGGTGTGCTGCACGACGAATCGGCCAGGCGCATCGTCAACACACTCGACGCGCTCGGCTTTGAGTTATCCCACCCCGCGATGGAAGACACGGGCCGATTGCTCCAGGGCATCGAGTCGTTCAGACAACACCTCGGCGGCGCGCTCACGCTCATCCTCCCGGCCGGCATCGGGCGCACCGCAACGGTGCACACCATCGACAAACAGCTCATGGTCGACACGATCCGACGCGTCGCCGACGGCGCAACACAGGCGGTGTGAATCATTCAATTTGATCAGCGATTGTCACCGGTGTAGGCCTTGTCTTGAAGGGACACTCGTGCAAGAGGTTCGCGAGGAACCTACTAATAAAGCGGGCCCGGATGGACCCGCTCATTCAATATCCGCGGCAGGATTCGAACCTGCGACCTCGTGCTCCGGAGGCACGCGCTCTATCCAGCTGAGCTACGCGGACACGGTCAAAAACCGATTATAGCGACGTCACGCGACACGGGGAAACACGGCTTATTCCGAAGACTCGGTCTCGCTTTCCGATTCACCTTCCACGGGCTGGTCGCCCTGTGCGTCGTCTTCTTCGGGTTCCGGATTGGCGCCCAGCAGGATCACCGCGTTGTCGATGGTAAAGCCCTCCTCGGGGAAGTTGCCCTCGGCGGTCCACTTGTAGATCGCGATGCGCAGCGGCGAGTCGACGTTCTTCCACCCCGATGCGCGCACGAACTGCATCGAGGTCACCTCGCCGTCGCCGTTGAACTCGATCCGAACGATGGGGTTACGCGGCGAAGCGGTCATGCGTGTCACGACCGGCCAGCGCGGGCGGACGGTGTTGATGCGGATGCCCTGCCGCGCCCAGACAGCCCCGGGGACGAGCCGGGCCACGGCGATGCGCGATACCGGTTCCGATTCGGATCGATCGCGCGGCGCAGCGGTCGGGTCGGCATTGGACTCGGTGCGCGGCGGTAGCGGAATATCCGCCATCGCCACCTCGACCGCCGCCGCTTCCCGCTCACCGGGTTCGGTTGTTTCGGTCGGCTCGTCCGGTGTCGGCTCGCTGTCTTCCGTTGATTCGCTCGGCTCGGTCGTGTCTGAGGGTTCCTCGCGGCCTTCCTGGGCCTCGGTGGGTTCACCCTCATCAACATCCGGTGAGGTGCGCGTGATCGTCGCGTCGCGCGGCGCATCGGGCAGGTCGGCGGCGAGCAGCGGATTCTCGTCTTCGTCCGTTCGTACCTCGGTCGGCGCGTTGGTCAGCTCGACCGTCTCGCTCTCGATCGGTGTAATCGGCGCGGTCTGTTGTTCGGGTTGCTGGCCGGTTCCCTGCGGTTGCGACGGGGGTGGGGTGTTGGCCGCCAACTCGGTGGGCTGCGCGGGTGTGACGGGTTGAGCGGCTGCGGTGGGCGGCGTGGGTTGCTGGACCAGCGCCGGATCGGTCGGGTCGACCGGCGTCTGCTGCGCCAGCGGATCGGGGTCGACGGTCATCTGCACCGTGGGTTGATCGAAGGTCTGCTGACGACGCGCCTGAAGGTCCTGGAAGTCTTCGTGACTGATGTAGTTGATGTCCAAAGGCGATGGTTGTTCGGAGCCGACCCGGTACTCGGGCTCCTCGGGAAGAGGCGGGGGTGGCGGCGGGGGCACGTCCTGGTCATCAGCGGGCGGCTCCGGTTCGGATGGAGCTTGTTTGGTCGGGGTGAAAGCGTCACCCGACGAATGATCAAACGCATTGCTGGTGCCGACGATGCCCAGCAGGTTCACTGCGATCGCCAGCACGAGGCCGAGCGTCAGCGGCAGGATGGTTTCGCGTTCGAACATGGTGTCGTTATTGGGAGTATCGGCTCGCGGCGCGGTTATTCATCCGGGCTGCCCACAAACGAAAAGCTCTCCACGCCGGCCGACCGCATGATCTGGGTGATGCGGATCACCATCGGAGCTCGGTCGATTGAGCCCTGGCCGGCCTCTACCTGCAGGTAGACGCTCGGGGGGGTCGGCTGGTTCATCGCCTCGGACAATCGGCCCGAAAGCTCGGCCTCGTCGGTCGGCTCGCGATTGATGTAGACCTGTCCGTCGGCGTCGATCGAGACCGCCAACAGGTCCACGTCCTCCGCAAGCTGCCCGGTCGACAGCTGCGGCAGGCGGAAGTTCAACAGCTCGGCCTGGTGAGCGACGAGCTGGTTGAACATGAACATCGTCAGCAGCAGAAAGATCACGTCGAGCAGGGGGGTGAGCTCGATGCGGGCCGGGTGTCGTGTACGTCTCAGCGTCAGCGCCATCGCTGCCATTGTAGACGGTGTCTCGTTTCGGGTCGTGTCGATCGCGCACCACCCGATAACCGCTTATGAGTATGGCAGGGCGGTTTTTTTAAGGGGGCAATGAAATCGCACCGATCTGGTGCTATACTAGGCCACGTATCAAGCTTTGGGAGCCGCAATATGTCCGTTGTGATCACGGAAAAAGCGACGAAAGAGATCCAGTCGATCTGCGAGCAGCAGAACCTCGACCCGCAGAAGGTCTACCTCAAGGTCGGCGTGAAGGGCGGTGGGTGTAGCGGTTTTTCCTACATCCTCGACCTGACCGAGACCAAGAGCGAGCAGGACCACGAATGGGACATGAACGGCGTACGCGTGATTTGCGACGCCAAGAGCTACCTGTACCTCAATGGGGTGGAAGTGGACTTCAAGGACGAGTTGATGGGCCGCGGGTTCGTGTTCAAGAACCCCAACGCAACGAGTACCTGTGGCTGTGGCAGCAGCTTCAGCGCCTAAGCCAAACCAGACCCCGATCCCCACACCTGTGATCCCACGGCTGGACCACCCGGCCGTGGGTTTTTTTTCATCATCTCATGCGCGCTTCGTCAACAGCGCCAGGAAAAACGCCGTGAAGTGATCGTCCGGGCAGACCCGCCGCGCACGCGTGATCCGCTCGTCCAGCGTCTTGCCCTTCCACTCGGTCAGACCCGGCAGCGTGTGACCGATCGGCAGTTCAATCGGCGAGATGTCCACCGCGTCGCCCAACCGGCGCAAGGTGTGTTGCAGGACACCTTCGTTCTCTTCCGGTGCGAGCGTGCACGTGGCATACAACACGCGTCCGCCCGGTCGCAACGCATCCAGCGCCGAGCGTAGCAAAGCTTTTTGCAACGACGCACACCGCTTGATCTTCTTGTCCGACCAGTACCGCCGGGTCTGCGGATCGCGCGGGTCGAACCGCCCCTCGCCCGAGCACGGCGCATCCAGCAGCGCCGCATCGAACACGCCGGGGTGACGCTTGCCGACGTAGCGCCCGTCTGCGCGGTGACAGGTGACCACGGTCGCGCCCGCCCGCTCGACGCTGGCCTTGAGCTTGTAGAACCGGTCACGCGAGACCTCCACCGCGTCGATCGGCGCAGCGTTCCGTGTCATCGCCGCGATCTGCGTCGTCTTGCCCCCCGGGGCCGCGGCCAGGTCGAGTATCTTTTCTCCCGGCTTCGGGTCGAGCGCGATCGGCGCGAGCATCGACGACAACCCCTGTACGTAGACCCGCCCATCCTCGAACGCCGGGTGCGCGACCAGCGCCTCACGCTTGTCGTGCGGCAGGGTAAACGCGTTGAAGCACCACGACACGGGCTGCGGTTGCAAACCCGCTTCAAGCAGCGCATCGAGCGTGCGAGCCGGCTCGTCGATCAAGGGATTGACACGGAACGCGACCGGTCGATCAATGCCGAACGACGCCAACGCACGGTCGACGCGCTCCGCGGGCAGGATGCGTCCCACGCGCTCGACAAAAAGCTCCGGCAAACCGTTGCGCAGCTCAGACATGACAGCATGGTATCAGGCTTAAGCGTGTCAGCGCGTGTCGATGACACGCAGCGCCGCCGGTCGAACCTTGAGGCCGATCGGCGTTTGGCCGGCGCTGTCACCGTCGATCTGCACCGCAGCCGAACGATCGCTGCGCAGCTCGACCTCCGCGGCACAACCGAACTTCACGTCGTCGCGCCTCATGTGACGGGCGCCCATCGCCACGGCGGCCATGTATCGTCCCAGCCGCAGCATGCCGGGCTTCTCGAACAACACCCAATGCAGCTTCCCGTCGTCAGGCTTGGCGTCGGGCGCGAACGGTAGCGACATCGCGTAGCGATTGAAGTTGAAGACGATCGCGTGGGCGCCGCGGTAGGTCTGGCCGTCGGCGACCAGCTCGATGGCGGGGTAGCGGTACCCGAAGACCGACGCGGCGATGGGCAGCGCGTAGCTGAGCCGCGTCACACGCCGCAGCGCCTGGTCACGCACACGCCACCGCTCGACGCGGCGCACCACGTCCGCGTCGAATCCCACGCCCGCCATGATGGTGAACAACCGATCGCCGGCCTCACACAGGTCGATCGCGCGCAGCTTGTTGCGGTCGATGGCATCGGCGATGCCCGCCGAGTGGTGGAAGCCGAAGTATTTGGCGAACAGGCTCTCGTTGCCCAGCGGCATCGCGGCCACGGGGACGTCCAGCGTCTCGTTGATCACGCTGTCCAGCGTCCCGTCACCCCCCGCCGCAACGATACACCGGCAATGCCGCATCGCCTCGGCGTCACCCAACACTTCGGCGCGCTCGGCCGGCTCCCACATCGTGTGCGCCGCGTGACCCCGCGCCTCCAATTCCGACAGCAGCTTGCCCACGCGACGCCGGTTCGATCCCGATCCGCTGTACGGATTGGCGACGATCGCGATCCACGGCTCGTTGATGATGTCCGGCAGGTTCAATCGGCAGCGCCTCAATGGGAACAAGTGACGCAGTTTGGCATCTTTTTAACGCCCATACAACACACCGGCTCAGGATTATGCCGCAACGCATGCCCCCGCCTTCCGTCTGTATAATCCAGCCAAACCTCTCAGGACACCGATCCATGCGCATCTCCGTCGTCGATCCGATCGATCCGGCCATCAAGGTCGTCAAGCACGTGCTGTTTCAGCCGTTCGACATCGGCAAGTGGTTCGTCGTGGGCCTGGCCGCCTGGGTGGCCACGCTGGGTCAGCGCGGCGGTAGCTACGGCGGCAACTGGGGCAGCGGCTCCAACGGACAGCAGGGCCTCGAGACGTTCGCGCAGTGGTTCCGCGAACACATGAGCACGATCATCCTGGTCGGCATGATCCTGCTCGCGGTGATCATCGGCCTGACCGTGCTGATCGCCTGGCTCAAGTCGCGCATGGCGTTTGTCTTTCTCGACCAGGTGGCGCGCAACTCGATCAACATCAGCGAGCCGTGGCGACGCTACCGCGATCAGGGCAACGGCATCTTCGCCGTGCGCCTGGTGCTGACGGCGATCGGGTGGGTGCTCACGCTGATCATCTTGGTCTTGGTGTTCGTAGCGCTGATGGACGCGATCGACCGCAACGCCTTTGATTTCGCGTTCATCGGCTTGGTGGTTCTGTTCTGTCTGCCGGCGGTGCCGATCTTCATCCTGCTGGGAATCGCGGCGATGCTGATCGATGACCTGCTGGTGCCGGCGATGTACAAGCACAACGTGGGCGTGCGCGAAGGATGGTGGCTGCTGCGCAGCGAAATCTTCGCGGGTCGCTTCGGGCAGATGGTGCTCTACGTGTTGATGCGATGGCTGATCTCGATCTGCATCGGCTTCATCGTCTTCATCGGGACCTGCCTCACCTGTTGCATCGCGGCGCTGCCGTACATCGGTGTGGTCATCCTCCTGCCGGTCTACGTGTTCGTGCGGGCCTATCCGCTGTGTTTCCTGCGGCAGTTCGGCGAACGCTGGGACGTGTTCCGACAGGACGCCGACGATCCGGACGGGCCTTATCAGCCGCCCGAGATCGGCCCGACCTCGCCCTACGGCAGCGAGACGTACCCGCCGGGACTGATGGGCTCGGCGTGACCGCCCGCGTGCGATAGGATGGGGCCATGGAAGATCGCATCATCGCCATCGAGGAAAAGCTCGCCCATTTCGAGAAATACATGGGCGATTTAAACGAATCGGTTTTGGACCTGGCACAGCAGATCGAGCGCATGGCCCGGGACATGGCCCGCCTCGACACCCGCCTCACGCAGCTGGGCGAGGCCGATGACCCCGGCGACCCGCTGGATGAAAAACCCCCGCACTATTGATCTTTGCCTCACGCGGGGGGATTTACGTCACGGGCAAACCGTTTACAATGGCCCCGTGACCCATCGTTGGGACACGGCATCGAATCAAACTTGTGAGTACCGAGTACAACTTTCCAGGAAAGGCATCGATATGACACGTTGGATGATCGCAGCAATGTTGGGTCTGGCTATGGTTGGGTGTGAAACGATCGACGAGATCGGCAGCGAGATCGTCGGTGGTGTCGAAGACGTGATCGACGGCACCGGTGAGTTCATCGGCGATGTGCTCGGCGAATCGGGCGACGCCGTGGAATCGACCGGCAAGACCGTCGTCGACGGCACCGGTCGCGTCATCGGCACCGTGGCCGACGAGTCGGGCAAGGTCGTGGACGACACCGGTCGCGTCATCGGTCGCGTCGTGGAAGACACCGGCGACGTCATCGACAGCACCGGCCGCAAGATCGGCAGCGTGCTGGACTAAACCCCGCCTCGCCGTTCAATTTGAAACCGAGTAAACCTCCCCTGCGCGGGAGGTTTATTCATTGCCCTTCAGCAGGTCCGGGAAGAGCTTGCGCACCTTTTCCACCTTCGGCAGCGCGTTGCCCGCCACGTAAGGCTGCGTCGGGTTGTGTTGCACGTAGTCCTGGTGATACGCCTCGGCGGGGTAGAACGTGGTCAGCGGCTCGAGCGTGGTGACGATCGGCCTGTCGTACGCGCCCGCGTCGGTGAGCTGCGCGATGTAATCGGCGGCCACCTGTTTCTCGTTCTCATCGGAATAGAACACCGCCGAGCGGTACCGCCGACCGACGTCCGGGCCCTGGGCGTTGAGCTGCGTGGGGTTGTGCGTCGCGAAGAACACACGCAACAACTGGCCGTAGCTGATCACCGACGGGTCGTAGGTGATGCGGATCACCTCCGCGTGGTCGGTCCTGCCGGCACTGACCGCCTGGTAGTCCGCGGTCTCTGCCTTGCCCCCCGCGTAACCGGAGACCACGTCGCTCACGCCCGCGAGTTGCTCGAACACCGCCTCGGTACACCAGAAACACCCGCCGGCAAACACGGCGTGGCGCTCCTTGGCGTCGGCGGGGGTCGGGTCGTTGGCCGGGGCCGGCAGGTTCGAGCCCGCCTTCCCGTCGGGTCCGGTCTCGGGGCGGTTGCAGGCGAAGTTGCCGAAGGACAGTAGCAGCATGGCGGCGATTCCCAGTTTCAGGTGCGTGTGTCTCATGCGTCATCATAGGAGCCCGGCCCGCAGATAGCGCGTTCTGTCACGAGGACCAGCGGCCGGGATGACGCTTATCCGACGGCCTGACTGTAAGCGCCGCCGATGGCTCGGAGCATGATGACGATCTGGTAGACGATGTAGATGCTCACCAGGCCGTAGAGGATGCGGGGGATCCACTTGCTGGCCTCACGGATCGCCGTGGCGTAGGTTTCGTGAGCCAAGCGACCCAGGCGGATCAGCGCCTCGTCCAGCTTGCCGGAGTTCTCGCCCACCTCGATCATCGCGCGCCACTCAAATGGCCAGTGCTGACCGGACATGGCGGCCGAGATGGGTTGGCCGTCCTTCGCAGCGGCGTGCATCTTGCGAACGATGCGACGATACAACCCGTTGGGCGTGACGATCTCCGTCAGCTTCAGCGCCTCGAGCACGCGCAACCCCGACGCGATCGACGCACCCAGCGTCGACGCGATCGTGGCACGGTTGCGCACGCGCTCCAACCCGGCCAGCAACGGCGTCGAGAGCACGATCATGTCCAGCAGGCTCGTCGGCAGCGCTCGTGCGCCGATCGGCCTGTCCGCGGCGCGCAGCGCACGCATGCGCGACACCATCACGCAGATCAGGCCGAACCCGACCACGGCAAAGTAGGGGATCAACACGCGCTCGGCGTACTGCTCGCTGGTGATCTTGCCCAGGAACCAATCGGGGAACGGCACCACGACCAGAGCGACCAGGAAGATGCCCATCGGCATAAACAGCCCGCTGCGGATGTTCTTTCGCGCTTCGTGCAGCAGCTCGCGTCGCTCCGCGACCAGCTTTAGACCGAGCGGCAGCTCGCCCCCCGCCCAGCCCGCCGCCAACATCGCGCGGTCGGCGTAAGTCAGAAAACGGCGCAGCCGCATCATCGCGC
>JANQJT010000023.1 GCA_028281485.1 Phycisphaeraceae bacterium | reverse complement strand
AACTCGATTTCGACTGCGGCCGTCGCTACAACGTGCTCGACCTGGGCACGGCAGGCGTGATCGTCATGGACGAGGACACCTCGGTCGTCTCGGCGGCGCGCAACATCGTGCACTTCTTCATGCACGAGGCGTGCGGCCAGTGCACGCCGTGTCGCGAGGGATCGGCGTGGGCGTACAAGATCCTCTGCCGCATCGAAAAGGGCGAGGCGAAGACCAAGGACCTGGACCTGCTGGAAGAGGTGGCGTTGTCGATGGGCGCGATGCCCGGCACGACGATCTGCGGCCTGGCGGACGGGACCAACTGGGCGGTGAAGACGGCGCTGGCCAAGTTCCGCGACGAGTTCGAGGCCGGCTGCCGACCCAGCAGCGTGAACGTGCCGCTCACGACGGCGTGATCTTCTAATCAACCTATCAATTAAAAAGCCCACGCGGATGTGCGTGGGCTTTTGTGTTTACGGTGTGTGTCGATGATCAGGGCAGGTTGATGCGGAGCTTGATGAGGCTTTCGTCTTCTTCTTCCTCTTCTTCATCGTGCTTGTGCTCGGCGTGTCCCGCGTCTTCTTCGCAGTCGCATTTGATTTCGTCGTGGTCCGCGTGATCGGCGTGCTCGCCGCAACCACAGCATTCATCGTGATCGCCGCAGCTGCATGCTGCATCGTGTGCGTGACCGTGGTGGTCGCCGTGGTCGTCACAGCCGCAGCATTTGGCGTCTTCGTGATGGGTGACTTTGCGGGAATCGACATCGAGGACGAACAGCTCCGGGGTGCCGTCGACGACAACGTAGGACCAGGCCATGAGCTTGCCGTCGTGGACCTTGAAGCCGGCCTCGGTGGCGGTTCCCTTGGCCTTGCTCTCGATGATGACCAGCGCCTCGGCGAGGGTCATCTGCTCGGCGTGGATGGCCTTGACCAGATTCCTGGTGTGCGCGGCCTTGTCGTGTTCGTGGTGCTTGTGGTCGTCTTCGGCGCGGACGCCGAGCGACAGGGTGAGGACCGCGACGAGACAGACGGCAGCGATCGTCTTAAGCGGGTGGGACATCGTGTTCTCCTTGCAATGGGGCGTGACACATCGCCCGTGTGTGGGGTAGCGGGAGGGCCATTGTATATCGGCAGGGGATTTTACGGCGCATGAAAAACCCGCCCCGTTGAGGGGCGGGCGGGGGTTTGTATGTTCTGGGCCGATTGTCAGGCCAGGGCTTCGTCGAGGGCTTCGGTCATGTCGCCCTTGTTGGTCATGCCGACGAACTTCTTCACCGGCTCGCCACCCTTGAAGACGATGACCGTGGGGATGGCGTTGATGCTGTACTTCATCGTGATCTCACGGTTCGTCTCGGTGTCGATCTTGCCGACCTTGGCGCGGCCTTCGTATTCGCCGGCCAGTTCTTCGACGGTCGGGGCGAGCATGCGGCAGGGCATGCACCACTCGGCCCAGAAGTCCACCAGCACGGGCTGATCACTGTTCAACACTTCAGCCTCAAAGTTCTCATCGGTGATTTCCAACACCGCTTCGCTTGCCATGATCAAACTCCTTGTTCGGAGGGGTTTTTGGTCTTTGGCGGCAATTCTAGGCCTAGCACGGACGCCGTTCAACAACGCGATTCAGCCCTTCCGATGCCCGACGATCGCGGCGGTTACATCGGCGGCGTGGCGGTTGGGCTGGATGTCGTGGACGCGCACGGCCCGCACGCCCCGGCTCACGGCCCAGGCGGTGGTGGCGGCCGTGGCGTGGACCCGGTCGACCGGTTCGGTGACGCCGGTCAGTTCGCCGAGGAATCGCTTGCGGCTGGCACCGAGCAGCACGGGGTAGCCGGTGGCGACGAAGCGGCCGAGGTCCGCCAGGAGCTGGAGGTTGTGATCGGTGGTCTTGCCGAAGCCGATGCCGGGATCGATGAGGATCTTGTCGCGATCGACCCCGGCGGCGCGGGCGGCGTCGGCCCGGGCGAGCAGGAACTCGAGTACCTCGGCGACCACGTCGTTGTAGGTCGGGTCGTTTTGCATGGTGGCCGGAGAGCCGCGCATGTGCATGAGGGTGACGTGGCAGCGGCGCTCGGCGATGAGCGGCAGCATCGCGTCGTCCTCGCACCCGGCGGAGACGTCGTTGACCATCTGTGCGCCGGCGTCGAGCGCCGCGCGTGCGACCGGGGCGAGCGTCGTGTCGATGGAGATGACGACGGGAGGAGTAGATTGAGTCAGTTGTTCGATGACGGGGATGACGCGCTGTCGTTGTTGGTCTGCGTCGATGCGCTGGGCACCGGGTCGTGTGGATTCGCCGCCGACGTCGATGATGTCGGCGCCTTGCGTGAGCATGGTGCGGGCGCGGGTGAGCGCGGCTTCGTCGTCGTCGTGTCGGCCGCCGTCGGAGAAGCTGTCCGGTGTGACGTTGAGCACGCCCATGATCAACGGGCGGTCAGACTGGAGCAGTTCGGTCAGCGTCATGCGGTGTCTCGGGAAACGCGACTCATTTCCGAGGGTGATTGTCGGCGTTGTCTTGCCGATTGCAAACCGGCGTGGTGGCGCATGAAAAAGCCCGGGCTGGTGGGCCCGGGCGTGCGGGTCGATGGATCGATGCTTACTCGGTGTTTTGCTTGATGTACTCGGCCAGGTCCTTGCGGGCCATCAGGCCTTCCTTGGAAGCGACGGCCTCGCCGGATCGGTAGATGATCGTCGTGGGGACGATCTCGATGCCCTGGGCTTCGGCGGAGTCGCCGGCGTCGTTGAGGCTGGCGGTGGCGAAGTTGGCCCGTCCGCCGAGCTGGCGGCTGGCCGAGTCCAGCGCGTCGACCTGCTTCTTGCTGTTGCGAGACCATGGCGCCCAGTAGACCACGACGGTGGGCTTGTCGGAGGCGATGGCCGCGGCGTGGTTGTTGTCGCTCAGGTTCTTGAGCTGGCCGGGTTCTTCCGCTTCGGTGGCGGCGTGGCGATCCTCAGAGGCGTTGTCCTGTGCGGGATCGAACTGGGGACCCTCTTCGATCTCAAGATCCATCGGCCCGACGGGCTGGTCCCACTGGTCTTGCTGCATGGCCATGATGCGTTGGCGTTGTTGCTGTTGTTGCATCATGAAGGCCATGCCGACGCCGGCGAAGACCTCACGCGGCAGGGCTACGGTGTAGGCCAGGCCGTCGCTGTCGCTGGTGGCGCTGAAGGCGATCGGGGGCATGTCGGGGATGGGGGGCACGGCCGGGGCCTGTCCGCCCCACGCGCCCTGCATCTCCGCCTGCATCTGCATGAACATGCTCATCACGGCGGAGGCGTTGATGTAACCTTCTGCGAAGCGATCGGTGGGGAGGAGCTTGCGTGCCGCGGCGATGGAGTCGACCGCGGTCAGCTTGCCCGAGCCGTCCGACGCGGCGACGAGTTTTTCAAAGAGCTTGTCGTCCTGCGAGTTCACGAGGAGAATCCGGTTGTCGCTCGCGGTGCCGAACACCTGCTCCTGATTCATCATCATCGCGCCGAAGGCGGATTCGATACCCATGCCGCCCTGGTTCATCTCTTGCTTGACCTCGTCGGACATCTCGGCCTTGTACTGGTCGACGGAGATGCCGGCGATGGTGCGTGCGTCGGTGGTGAACGACAGCTTCATGGGCGGAGCCATGTCGCCGCCGGATTCCGCGACGATGATATTCATGAAGTCGTTGCCGGCCGCGGTGAACTGGGTGAACGTGGTGCGCATGGATTGCCGGTAGGCATCGGCGTCGGAGGTTTCGATGACTTCGGCGACGCTCAGGCCCCGGTTCTTCGCCGGGTCGGGCGCGTAGTAAGCGGCCTGCAAGCTTGTGACATACTTGCCTGTACTGTCCAGGTTTTCGATCATGGCTTGGGTGGCCTTGCCCAGCGGCGTGCCGGCGGGGACGTTGGGCACGATCTGCTCGTTGATCTCAGTCATGACCGCGTCGTAGGGAAGGCCCTCGTTGCTCATGGCAAAGGCGACCAGGAAGTCGTCGGCGGGAAGGCGATCGAGATTGACATCGGCCGACGGAATTTGACCGAGGGCCTGTGCCATCGCCGAGCCTTCTTTGAACTGAGCGGCGGTGTGCGTCATGATGCCCTGGTCGGTGAACTTGCCGCTGACGACGACCGCGTCGGTCTGGGTCATCACGGAGCGGGTCAGCGTGCCGAACGCTCGGATGTAGGCCTTGAGCGCGTCGGGGCCGCCGACGAGTCGGCGTACCTCGTCGGGCATGTCGTCCATTTCGGTGGCGGCGGCGTTGAAACCGACAGCCACCATGGGGGCGAACATCGGGCCGTACTTGCCGGAGTTGAGGTAGACGAAGATGTCACCTTCTGCGATGGCGCCGCCGCCCAGCTTGCCGGCGCGGTTGAACAGCGCGTTGGCATCGGTCGGGGGCTTCATCTGCTGCAGGCGGGGCAGCTTGTTGGTGAGCATCGCGTAGCCGTTGTGGACCTTGAGATACATCTCGTTGTCCCACTCGTCGGCGTACATGAACGTGCCGGGCTGACCTTCGACGGCTTCGAGGCCTTCGAAGTTGGCCTTGAGCTTCGCCTCGTCGGCGATCTTGACCATGATGACCACCGGCGGGTCGTTGGCGCCCATCTCGGGCGTGGGCATGACCAGCGCCATGCCGCCGTTGAGATCGATGCCTTCGCCCTCACCGAAGCCGATCTCTTCGAGCAGCTCCATCATCGGCGTCGTGCTGGGCACGGGTATGCCCATGGCCTGTACAAACGCCACGAGCTTCTGCTCGAACGGCTTGACGCTCGGGATGGCGACGACAAGCATGGTGTCTTCGTGGACCTGCTTTAGGATATCGGGCGCCTGGGGTTGAGCCTGACCGAGCGAGGGGGCGCCCATCACCCCCAGGATCAGCATCACGATGAAGCTTCTGCGCATGTGATTCATGGAATTGTCCTCCTGCCGAGACGCGGGCGGATGACCGCGCGTCTGGCTATACTGCGTCCGGATACGAGCCGTCATTCTAACAAGACACAGACGTTCGGATATGAACGCGTCTTGATGATCTATCGCGGATGTGCGATGCCGGATAAACCGCTGAAAATCCTCATTACCGCGGGTCCGACCCACGAGCCGATCGATCGCGTGCGTTACATCGCCAACCGTTCGAGTGGCGCGATGGGCCTGGCGCTGGCCGCGGCGGCGCGTGACGCCGGTTGCGACGTGACGCTGCTGCTGGGGCCGATCGGCGGCGCACCGCCCGAGGCGATCCGTACGATCGCCTACACCTCTTCACATGATCTGACGTCGGAACTGGATCGGTGTTTCAAGGATTGTGATGTTTTGATCATGGCCGCGGCCGTGGCGGACTATCGTCCGAGGACCTATTCCGACGGCAAGCTGCCGCGTACGGGGCAGTCGATGACGATCGAGCTGGAGCCGGTGCCGGACCTGGTGGCGCGGTGTGCGGCGGACAAGCGGGCCGAGCAGCGGATCGTGGGTTTTGCGCTGGAAGAGCCGGAGGTGTTGCGGCGGCGCGCCGCGGAGAAGCTGCAGCGCAAGGGGTTGGACGCGATCGTCGCCAACCCGCTCAAGACGATGGGCTCAGCCGACATCGATGCGACGCTGATCCTGGCCAGCGGTGAATCGCTCAGCCCCGGCGTGCTACCGAAGGACGACTTCGCCAAGTGGCTGGTCGAGTGGATCCAGTCGGACGGGTGACGGCGGCGTCTTCAATTCGCATCACAGCTTGCGCAGCGACAGGGCGTTGAAGGGCCTGCCCTCGCGGCGGTACTTGCGTTCGAAGTTGGTGCCGACCACCTCGCCTTCGCCGGCGCCGATGGGCCTTTCAAACGGCTGACGCTCGAAGAGGTCGGTAACCTGTGCGACGTGGTCCTCGATCCAGGCGTAGTAGTCATCGTGGTCGGTGACGATGCGGACGAAGCCATTGGGGGTGAGGACGCGGTGGAGCTGGCGCAGCAGCGGGGTCTGGATGAGGCGTCGTTTGTGGTGTCGGGCCTTGGGCCAGGGGTCGGGGAAGTAGATGTGTACCTGTCGGAACGACGCGTCGGGACAGAACCACTCGACGAAGACGGCCGCGTCGTAGGCGAGCATGCGGACGTTGTTGAGGTTGTGACGCCTCAGGCGGTCGGCGGCGTAGCGGGCGAACTGGCCGGCGTACTCGATGCCGAGGTAGTTGGTGTCGGGCATCTGCTGGGCCTGCTGAACGAGAAAGGTGCCCTTGCCGGACCCGATCTCGAGTTCGTAGGGCAGTTCGCGGCGGTCCTCGGGCCACCATGCGCGAAAGTCGAAGCGGGATTGCGCCGCGGTGTCGGCCATGGCGGGCAGGGCGTCGGGGCCCAGACCGATCGCGCCGACATCCAGCGGCTTACCGCGTGAGGGTTTGATGCTCATGTGGGGGATTGTAGCGACAGATCACGTCGGCTCACGCGGCCGGTTCGGCCGGGGCTTCGGCTTCGGCCTTGGGCGGCTTGTTGGGCTTGACGATCAGGATATACACGGCCACGGCCTGCAGTGACATCAGCGGCACGAGCAGCATGACCATGACGGTCGTGCCGAGGATGGCCTTGATGATGCAGGCCAACGCGAGCAGGAGTGTGCCGATCGCGATGCAGCCGACCATGGCCTGCGTGAGGGGGTGCATCTTCATGACCGGGCCGTTGACCTTGGCGAGGATGCCCATGACCCCGGGGGGTGTTTGCGGCTTGTCTTCCTCTGCGATGACGGTTTCTTCGACGACGGGTTTGGCGGGGGATTCGGCTGGGGGCGGAGGCGGCGTCGCTTCGCTTGCGGCCATGTTCTCGATCTCGTCGAGTTCCGCGGCCACGTCGCCTGCTGAGGCGAAGTCTCCGTCGACGTCATCGGTCGGATCGGCGGCGGGTGTGTTTTCGCTCGAAGCCTCGGCTTCGAGGGGGATCGTGGGAGCGTTGGCTGCGGCGGGATCGTCGATCTCGTCGTCTTCCGGCAGCTCGACCTTGGCCTCCTCGGCGAGCATCTCGTCCATGCTCTGTATCTCGCCGGCCGTGTCGAGATCGAGTTCGCCGTCATCTGTCTCAGATGGGGAAGCGACGGGTTCGGGCTCGGGCTCGGGTTCAGGCGTCAGTGCCTGGTCCATCTCCTCGACCGTCTCGAAGTTTCCGTTGAGTGCCTCGTCGGCGCCGGATGCGAGCATCCGATCGATCTCGTCGATGAGTTCCGCTTCGCCGGGTTCATCGGGCGCCGAATCGTTGCCCTGGCTCTTGGCGGCGTTGACCTCGTCGAGCATGCTCTGCACGTCGCCATCAAGCCCCGCGCCGTCTCCGGACGCAGCGGGGTCCGGTGCTTCGGGCGGCGCCGAAGCGGCAGACTCGGCGTCCGCGATCATCGCGTCGAGCTGATCTTCGAAATCTTGGGAGTCGTCTGGCACTGTGTTCGACCTGGTCCGTCTTGTGCGGTTACACTGTCCATCCACGTTACAGGGCCACGCAGGCGCCCTGCGTAACCACGTTTATCATCGGCAACGGCCGGTAAGGACTTAATGGCCGGCCCGTTCCGATAACAAGCATACGCCATGGCGATCAGACGTTTCTATTGTGATGACCTGTCCGGTGATCGGATCACGCTCAGCGACGATCAGGCGGCACACGCGCGAAAGTCCCTGCGGCTGAGCGTCGGCGAGACCGTGGAGCTCTACGACGGTCGGGGCGGGTCGGCTGCGTGTGAGATTGTCGAGCTGTCGCGACAGATGGTGGTGGATGTGCGGGAGCGGGAGTATGTCGAGCCGTTGCTACCCGTGTTGGACCTGGCGGTGGCGATCCCGAAAGGGCCGCGCGCCGATGCGCTGGTGGACGCGGTCAGCCAGCTCGGCGTCGACCGCTTGATCCCGCTGATCACGGAGTACTCAGTGGTCGAGCCGGGCGCCAACAAGCTGACGCGTTACGAGCGGATCGCCGCGGAGTCGGCCAAGCAGTGTCGCCGGGCGTATCTGATGACGATCGACCCGCTGACGAAGCTGGAGGCGTTTTTCGAGTCGGATGCGTACGACCGGGTGATTTTGTCGGATTTGCAGGGATTGCAGACAGAAGAATTGCTCGACGGGTCGTCTATGATTCACGAGGCCCGGCGGGTGTTGTTGCTGGTCGGGCCTGAGGGCGGCTGGTCTGCGCGGGAGCGAGAGCGGGCCGCGGAAGCGGGTTGGGTGAGCTGGCGGTTCGGGCCGAACGTCTTGCGTGTCGAGAACGCGGCGGCGGCGGGCGTCGCGATCCTGCGAGCGATGACCGAGCCGCGCAATCAACAGACGGAGATCGACTGATGAACAGGTCCATCACTTACGCGTTGCTCGTGGTCACGGTGTTGTGCGTGTCGGCTCAGGCCGCCGACGAGGCGCATCAACGCAAGGCGCAAGAAGCGATCGAAAAAGGCATCGCTTTTCTGCGCAGCACCCAGGCCGAGGACGGATCGTGGACGCCGCAGCCCGGCCCCGCCATCACCGCGCTGATCGGCACGGCCATGCTCCGCCAGGACATCGCCCCCGATGATCCGGCATTGGTGAAGGCGATGGCGTTCATCAAGACCAAGCAGAAAGACGACGGCGGTTTCTACGACCGCTTCCTCATCAACTACAACACCTCGATCGTGTTGATGATGCTCTCGGAGCTGGACCGCACCGATCCGGAGGTCGAGCAGATGATCGCCGGTGCGCAGCGGTGTCTCAGGGGCCTGCAGTACGCCGGCCAGACGCTCGAAGACGGCGAGACCGTCACCGAATCACACCCCCACTTCGGCGGCGCCGGTTACGGTCGGCACGGTCGGCCCGACATGTCGAACACGGCGATGATGCTCGCGGCGCTGCACGACTCGGGCCTCGAACCCAACGACCCGGCGTTCGTGAACGCGATGGTCTTCATCACGCAGTGCCAGGGCGTCGAGCAGAACAAGAAGTTCGGCAAGTTCATCGAGCCCGACGGCGGGTTCATCTACGCCACCTCGATCGACCGCAACCACGTCGGTCGGCCGCAGTCCATGGCCAGCCCCGATGAGAAGCAGCGCGCGATCGACGGCCTGCCGCCCAAGAGCCGGCTTCGCACGTACGGCTCGATGACCTACGCCGGCTTCATGTCTTACCTCTACGGCGCGATGGATACCGACGACCCGCGCATGATCGCGGCGCGCACGTGGATCGCCAACAACTACACGCTCGAAGAGAACCCCGGCGTCGGCATGCAGGGCTACTACTACTACCTGCACATCTTCGCCCGCGCGCTCGCGGCCAACGGCGAAGCCGAGATCGAGACGCGTGACGGGACGAAACGCAACTGGTCTAACGAGCTGATCGACAAGCTCTGTGCCTTGCAGGCCGAGGACGGATCGTGGACCAACGACACGGACCGCTGGATGGAGGGCGATCCCAACCTGGTCACGGCCTACGCCATCCTCGCGCTGCAATACGCCAGTGAATAATCCGCACGTCTTGTCATAGGACCGGGATTTGCAGCGTCTGAGGGGTGTGTCGGCGATTTATGCGCCGGCGGGCGGGCCTGTTACACTGTTACGCGAGGCTCAACAGGACAATCGATCCAGCCCCTCACCCCAAGAGGATATCGCCATGCAACGACTTGCCGTTCTGATCGCCCTGGTCACGCTCACTGCCTGCCAGTCGGCCGGCGCCGCCGATCAGCCGAACTTCGTGTTCCTCGTTTCCGAAGACAACACCAAGCATTTCGTGCGGCTCTACAACCCCACCGGCGCACCCATGCCGAACGTCGAGGCGCTGGCCAAGCACGGGCTGGTCTTCAACCACGCGTTCAGCAACGCGCCGGTCTGTTCCACCGCCCGCACGACGCTGGCGACGAGCTGTTACGGGCCGCGCATCGGCACGCAGTACCACCGTCGCGACACCAACGCGCCCGAGCCGGACGGCGTGCGTCACTGGTCCGCCCTGCTGCGCGCCGCCGGTTATCACACCGCCAACCGTTCCAAGACCGACTACAACACGATCTGGGCGAACGACTTCTGGCACGACTCCTCCAGGAAGGCCACGTGGCGCGATCGCGAACCCGGTCAGCCCTTCTTTTTCATGATCTCGCTGGCCACCACGCACGAGGGCACGCTGCATTTCAATTACAACGACATGCAGTCGAATCCCACGCAGACCGACCCGGACTCCGTCACGCTCTGGCCGCAGCACCCCGACACGCCCGTCTTCCGCTACACCTACGCCCGGTACCAGGACAATCACGTGAAAGTCGACGAGCAGTTCGGCCAGGTGATCCGGCAGCTCGAAGAAGACGGCCTACTCGAAGACACGTTCGTCTTCTACTTCGGCGATCACGGCGGCGTGGTGGCCGGCAGCAAGGGATACGCCTACGAGGTCGGGCTGCACGTGCCGTTGGTGGTGCGCGTGCCGGAGAATTACAAGCACCTGGTCGATGCCGACTACGGCGATCGCGTGGACGGATTCGTCTCGTTTGTCGATTTCGGTCCGACGCTGCTGCACCTGGCGGGCGTGAAGCCGCCCCGCGGTATCGACGGCCAGCCGTTCCTGGGCAAGGGCATCGCGATGGACGAGGTCAACGCGCGCGACGAGGCGTTCGGCTACGCCGACCGATTCGATGAGAAGTACGACCTGGTGCGCACCTACCGCAAGGGCAACCTGAAATACATGCGCAGCTATCAGCCGTTCAACATCGACGGCCTGTTCAACCAGTACCGCTATCGCCAGATGGCGTTCCGTCAGTGGCGACAGATGTTCGAGGACGGCGAGCTGAGCGCGGTGCAGTCGGCCTTCTTCAAGGCGCGTGCGCCCGAGGCGCTGTACGACCTGTCGGTCGATCCGTTTGAGACAAAGAATCTTGCCGACGACCCGGCCTACGCCGAGCAGTTGGCCGAGATGCGTCAGGGCTTGCGGGACTGGGTCAAGGGCATGCCGGACCTGTCGTTCTACCCCGAGCCGGTGCAGGTCGAACAGGCGATGGCCAATCCCGTGCGGTTCGGTCAGAGTCACAAGCGGGATATTTCGAAGTACGTGGACATCGCCGACCTGCAATTGGTGCCGTTCGGCGAGGCCAAGCGCGGCATCGCCGCGGCGCTAGCCAGTCGCGATCCGTGGCAGCGATACTGGGGCCTGATTACCTGTAGCGCGTTTGGGGAAGAGGCCGAGCCGTTTGCCGATCGCGCGCGGGAGTTGGCGGCGAACGATCCGGAGCCCCTGGTGCGGACGCGTGCGGCGGAGTATTTGGCGCTGATCATGGCTGAACCGCCGCAGGAGGTGATCGCCAAGGCCTTGGCTGACGCCGACTCGCGCATCGAGGCCGTGCTGATCCTCAACACCGCCGCCCTGCTGCACGACGTGAACGGCGACACCTTCACGCTCACCGCGCCCCGGCAGTACTCCGGGGACCGCTGGGTCAGCGACCGCATCAAGTACGTCGCCCCGTAACCGTTTGACGTGCGGCACGCGCGTTCGCCATCGTCGCCGCGGTCATCTATCATGAGGCCCGCTTCGCCTGATCATGAAGGGATGTGTCGTGTCGGACCTCAAACGCACCGCTTTTTATAACCACCACGCCGAGCGCGACGCGAAGTTTGTCGAGTTCGCGGGGTGGGAGATGCCGATCCACTACGGCTCGATCGTCGACGAGCACAACGCCGTGCGCAACGACGTGGGCATCTTCGACGTGTCACACATGGCGCGGTTCCAGTTCAAGGGCAGACACGCACGGCGGTTTCTCGAGCGCGTGGTCACGCGGCGCGTCAGCGACATGAAGGAAAAGACCTGCCGTTACGCGTTGGTCTGTAACGAGGCCGGCGGCGTCTTGGACGACGTGCTGGTCTACCGGTTCGAGGACTATTGGCTGATGGTGGCTAACGCGTCGAACCGGGACAAGCTCCTGGCTCACTTCGACGCGGTCATCGGCGACCTGTCGGTGAAGATCGAAGACCAGACCGAATCGACGGCGATGGTTGCCATTCAGGGCCCGGCCGCGATGGAGTACATCACCAACTTCTCCAAGGAAATCCCCGGCCTCAAGCGGTACGCGTTCACCGTCAAGAACCTGCTGATCCTCAAGCTGGTCGTTTCGCGCACGGGGTACACCGGTGAGAACGGCGTGGAGATCATCCTGCCGGCCAAGGTGGTCGACATGGCGCTGAAGCTGCTGGTGAAGAAAGACGAGAACGGCAAGGACCGCGTCGCGCCGATCGGTCTGGGTGCGCGGGACACGCTCCGCCTCGAAGCGGGCATGCCGCTGTACGGCCACGAGCTGACCGAAGACATCGACCCGATCAGCGCGGACCTGTCGTTCGCGGTGTCGCTGGATAAGGACGAAGACACGACCTACGGCGACCCCGAGCCTTTCATCGGCATCGAGGCGCTGAAGGAGATCGCCGCCGAGGGTCCGAAGCAGAAGCGTGTGGGCCTGAGGATCGACGGCAAACGCACGCCGCGCCAGGGCATGACGGTGTTGCGCGACGGCCAACCCGTCGGCACGGTCACCAGCGGCTGCATGTCGCCCACGCTGGGTTACCCCATCGCCATGGCGTACGTCGACGCGGAACACTGCGACATCGACACGGCGCTGACCGTCGACCTGGGCAACGACAACACCGTCGGCGCGACGGTTGTCCCGCTGCCGTTTTACAAGGCGCCCGCCTAAGCACCCCATCTTGACGCACGCCAGGGCGGTTTGTCGCGTCTTTTGTATTTCTTTTTAGACCCCGAGCGATCGCGGCGGATACGATTTACGTATCTGCCGAGCCATGTCTATTCGGTGACACCTTTTATCTAAGGAGGTGTTCGATGCTCAAAGCAACGATCAGTAAGGAGCTGGTGATCTACGCCGCCGACGAGATCGGCACGCTGGCGCGGTTAAGCAAGGCGCTGTCGGAGAAGGGCGTGAATGTGTTGGCCATGGCCACGTGGGTGGAGGACGGTCGGGGGATCATCCGCCTGGTGACCGACGACCACCTGCGTTCGACCGAGGCGTTGGCGGACGGGTATCAGATCGAGGAAGCGCCGGTGGTGTCGGTTCGAGCAGACCACAAGCCGGGCATCCTGCGCGGGTTGACCGAGACGCTGGCGTACGAGCAGATCAACATCGAGTACCTGTACGCCTCGGCCGACATCGACCAGGCGGTGTGCTTCGTCGTGCTGAATACTTCGGACAACGAACGCGCGATGATCCTGCTGAACGATTGACCGGCCCGCCCCGCCTGCTCCGTTGGTCACACGCGTGTGCTATCGATTATGATGGGCGCGTAAGGTGTTGCGTGTTCCATCACGCGTCTCACGTGGGGCAACCGACATGAAACCGTTCATCATCGCGCTTCGGGTCCTGGCAACCATTCTGCTGATCGGCATTCTCTACACGCAGGTCCGCACACCCGGACAGGTCCAAACGACCGTTAAGATGATGTCGTTGAACGTTGACTTCCGCGTCTCGACGAACAGCGACGCGGTATTCATCTCCAGTGCGCTGATTGGTTTTCTGGTCAGCCTCGTCGCGACGGGGCTTTCGATGCGATGCTTCGGCGGGTTTCAGCGGTTCCGCTGGCCCTTTTTCCTCGCGCTGATTTCCACGCTTAGCCTGGTCAACGAGCTGACGCGTCTCGCTGCGCCCCACATCCAGGTCCTGATCTACCTGCCCGCGGTGCAGGTTGTCGTGGACTGGTTCTCGGTCCGCAAGCTCCAGCCGCCCTCAGCCGAGACCGCCACCGAACATCCCGCGGCAACCGCCCCACCCCCGTTACCCGAGAACGAGATATGACGAATACCGACGAGATCACCAACCAACTCAAGAGCCTGCTCGAAACCCTCCGCGCTTGCGACGATCCTCACCGCGCCACCGCCGAGTGGAAACAGGCGTTTAATCTCTTGAAGAAGACGGACCTGCCGGCGAACACCGTGGCGAACGTGGTGGCGATGCGTGGCGTGGAGCGTCTGGAAGAGCTGATCGAGACGCTGGCGGGCCCGCCGGAAACGGCTGAAGAGGACCGACCGGACGCCGAGACCTGTCGCGCAGCGCTGGTCGCGTTCCGTAAGCGCTTGAAGCTCACCCGCCTCGATGACGAGTCGCGCATCGACTCACGCAACCACCTGTCGAAGGGGCAGGCCTCTGAGATCAACTGCATCACCCCGCCGGTCGAATGGCCCGTGGAGGTGTGGCGGGAGCTGGCGCGACAGGGCAAGCTGCGGGCGCTGGGCAAGGGCTTTTACGAACTGGCTGAGTAGACTGTGGCTTAGGCGCTAGCGCAAAGAAAAACCCGCCGACGATCGGCGGGTTGGCGTGCGTTGCGGTGTGAAGCGGTTTACTTCGTGCCGCGTCGACGCGTCATGGAGAAGGCGCCCAGCGCGAGCAGCGCCAGCGAAGCGGGCTCGGGGACGGGTTCGCCGACGATGTGGGGCGTGATCTTGAAGTCCTTCTTGGCAATAAAGGCGATGGAACTCTCTTCGCTGATTGCGAGCAGTTGGTTGTCGATGACGATCTCGGCCTTGGTCACACCGAGGTCGAAGTCGAGATCGGCGTTGGCCAGGACCGGGGCGAAATCCACGAACAGGCCCAGGCTCCACGGGGCCAGCACGGCCGGGTCGGTGAGCAGGTCGCGGGTGAGCGAGTTGCTGACGAAGACCTGGAGGGGGGTATCCAGCGCGACGCCGTCGACCTCGAGGATGTCGACGCTGATCGAAACGCCCGCGGCGATCTGTGTGGCGTCGGTACCGACGCCGAAGAGGGTGTAGTCGCCTTGTTCGAAGATCTCCATGCCCTGCATGCCGGTGCCCTCGAAGGCCATGAAGGTGAAGTTGAGCTGGCCGTCGGTGATGTCGGCGGCGCCGCCGGTGGCGTCGGCGGTGAAGGCCAGGGGATCGAAGTCGAGCGCGTCACCGGTGAGCGTTGGGGCGCCGAACAGGGGCACGGGATCGGTGCCGGACGATTCGGTCACGCTGAGATACATCGAGCCGTGATCGGGCAGGTCGGGTCCGAAGTCGCCGTAGTTGATTGAGTTTGCCATGGCGGGCGTCGCAACGGTCAGGCCCAAGGCCACCACACCCAAACCCACACCACGCATCGTGCTGGTCAGCATCTGTCACTCTCCCAATTTCCCGCGGCGCTCCACGCCGCTTCAAACCATCAAAACGTCCTGTATCCGTCACACAAAACGCGCAAGCATTGCGCTCGCGTATCGTGAAGGATCCATCTATAGAGAGTGGATCTCTTCCTCTCTTCGTTGTTCAAGCGTACCCCACGAATGGCCCCATAACCAATCGAATTCGCACTTGTACCGGGTCTTTTTACCCAAATCGTTGTTTTTGGAACAAAAGCGACGATATTAACGTAGACTTAACCCAATCCTAGGCCTGATATCAGGATGTTCCGTCACCCCGTCGGATTGGTTCCGCCGGGTGACCCGCTTGCCTGGGGTGTGGTTTCCCCGGCCGATTCATCCGTACTGTTATTCTGCTGGTTATCCGAATCGGTCGGGTCCAGTCGCGGGTCTGCCGGCTCCTACTCGGGCTCAGGAATAGGTGTCAGCTCCTCGAACTCGTCGGCAATCACGTTGTTGTAGACCGCAGTGACCTTGTCCTTGTTGCCTAGGTCGTCGATTGCGCGCCATCGCGTGCGGAAGCGTTTGAGAAGGGCGTCCAGTTCATCACAGCCGCTGTGCTCTGTTTCCAGGGTGGCGGTGTGCTCAAGCCGCCACTCCTGCATCGCGTCTTTCTGGATCGTGTCTTTCTTAAGGAGCTCTTCAAGGTCTTTGAAGGCGCGGATCACGCTCTCGCGTAAGACCTTGCAATCGATTTTCTTGATGCCGAAATCAAGCGGCTCGAAGACCCGCTCGTTCGTCGGCATCTGGTCGCGGATATCCAGCTGTGTGGCGATATCGATCGGCTTCCATTGCTCGGCGACCTCGCTGAGGCGGACGACCTTGTCGCTGTTTTCGCGCAGGTGCTGGACGATATTGCGGAGCGCCGCGATCGCGTCGTTGAACTGCGCGACGGGGCTGTGGGCGGTGAGCACGGTGTAGTTTTCCTTCTCCCACTCGTCGAGTGCCTGCTGCTGCCGGGTGTGATCGGTTGCGGCGAAGGCGCCGCGCAGGCCCGAGGCGGCGCGGCTGATGATGCCGCGCGTTGAGTGGAAGTGGGTGACGTCGGCGCGCGAGATGTATATCCACCAGCTCATGAATCCCCACAAGCAGAGCAGGCAGAACATCAGCGCGGCGGCATACATGATCCAGTGTGGCAGCCCGAGACAGAGGGCGATACCCCCAGCGCCGGCGATGATCAGGCCGAACGCGACGCGCCACGGCGCCCGCCACCTTCTCCGGTCGTACCAGGCGATCCAGTTGGCGACGAGCAGGCCGAGGCCCACCACGACCTCCAGCAGGCCGATGATGATGCAGCCCCAGAACAGGCGCTGGGTGATTGTTAGCCGAACCCTCTCGGCGTTGCGCTCGATGAGGATGCGCCGCTCCGCGTCTTTCTCGATGTCGCCGGTGTAGGGCTGAACGTAGAAGGGTGCTTGGGTGGGGTGATCGTCGGGCAGGCCGACGTATTCGCGGTAGCGCTGGATCTCCGGCGTGCCCTGGATAGAGCGTGACCGGGATTGTGTCCCGCAGCCGGTGCTGCCGATCAGCAACAGCGCTGCCAGGCAGATCGTGACGATGGGTAGAAATCGTTGCATGGCGGCTTACCTCCGCTTGGTGATTTCCGACCCGAAGAACAGGCCGATGATGGCGGATATCAGGTGGGTATCCAGCGGCGTGATCATGACCATGGCGTAGCCCCAGTCCCAGCTGGTCGCGGGCAGGGTCTCGAAGTTGAGCCGCTGATAGACCTTCGAGGCGTAGGCGACGTAGATGTGTGGGTAGAAGAGGATGGCGACCTTGGGCAGGATGATGATCGCCAGCACCGCGAGGATCGCGATGACCCGGCGGGTCCAGTGGAAGCCCCAGTCGCTGCGGAACTCGCGGGCGTCTTTATAGATGTTCGCGCGCGCGAGACTGATCTCCATGATCTGTTGGTGTTCTTGGCGGCGTTCCTCTCGGGCGTTGGCCGACAGCTTCATCACCGCGCCGACGGCCGTGCTCACGCCGAGCGTGATCATTTCCATGGGAATGGGCATCATCGCGGACTCCCTTTGCTGCGCAGCGAAACCGTGCGGGAGGGCATCGCCGCTCAGAAACCGATGCTATCTGTGTATCCCGGTAAAAACGCGATCCGAAGACCTCAACAATTGCTCGTCCCGCCGGCATACACGGTGTTCGTTTCTCGAAGCACCACGGCGCGCGTAGCCGGGTCGGTTCAGAGTTTCAAACGCTTCGCCTGTGATTCAGGGCTGCGAGCGGCTGCACGCGACACATCCATGAAACTAATCAAATGCGCGTTTGTGTCAATATAAAAGTTATTTTGGAGTGCCAATATGTTGTCACCAATCGATCGATCGGGACCGTGTGGTGCGTCGTGATTTTTACACCGATGGTCTATCCGGCACTTCCATCTCCGTGTTGTGCTATGGCGGTTGGACTCATTGCTTGGCGTTGTGGGGCATCGGCCGGGTGTGTGTGCGATGAGAATATCGAGGCGCGGGGGGAGATCCGGTTGTTTAGAAGCGGATGGTGATACCGCCGCCGACGGCGTGGGTGCTGCCGTCGCCGTAGACCGTGGCGTCGTAGAGCAGGAAGAGCGAGGTGTGGTTTTCCATGAGCATGGTGGCGCTGCCGCCGAAGTAGGCGGCGTTCTCGTCGGGGTTGCCGGTGTTGATGGTGAACGGCCCGCCGCCGGCGACGAAGCTGGCTTCGATCTGGTCGGCGTCGCCGCTGAGCGACTCGTGTTCCCAACCGAAGAAGCCCTCGAGCACGACGGTCGACTCGGTCTGGTTGATGGTGTGGGTGATCTTGCTGCCCAGTCGTGTGCGGAGCGATTCGACGGAGCGGCTGGCGATGGTCAGGGCCTCGGGGCCGCCGGTCTCGGTCAGACCGTCTTCGTCGTAGTGCACGAAGAGGATCGAGAGCATGGGGGTGAGATAGGTGTGGTTGCCGATGGTGTAGTCGTAGCCGATGTCGCCGTAGAGGGTGAGGTCCCAGGCGTCGCCGTCGCTGGTGACGGAGGTGGGCACCATGAGGGAGGTGAGGGTGCGTGTGTTGTCGGAATTGTGGATGCCGACGGTGAGGGAGAAGTCGAAGAACCAGGGGCCCTCGGTGTGGGAGAGGTAGGGGCCGACGCGGAAGGTGTCGATGTCGGACTTGCCGCGACCGCCGTCGAGATCGACGGAGGTGTTGACGTAGCCGAAGCTCAGGCCGATCAGCGTGTCGTCGCGCCACTCGGAGTCGAAGCCGGCGAAGATGCCGTAGGAGTCGGCTTCGTAACCGGATCGCACGGCGTCTCCGTCCTGCTCATCGAAGACACCAAAGACGCGGACAAAGCCCTCGCGACCGTACTTGGCGTCGCGGGAGCGGATGCCGGGGCTGGTGGTGCGGGGCGTGACGGTGCGGTTGCGCTCGTCCAGGGCGTAGGCGAGCAGTTCGGGCGAGAGCGCGACGCTGGCGAGCATCGGGCTGTTGGCGTCGGTGGGTGCGTGGTTGGCGACGACGGTGACGCCCTGTCGACGTGCGGAGAAGTAGCCTGCCAGGTTGCCGCTGAAGGCGCTGGCGTTTTGTATGTTGCTGGTGGAGATGTTGTCGTAGGAGATCGGGCTGAGCTCTTTGAGGATCGTCTCGGTGTTGGTCACGCCTGACCAGTCTGACACGGCATCGGCCACGTCGGGATCGGTGCTGCTGGCGGTGAACATGGCGTCGACGGCGTTGCCGACGATCGCGCCGTTGGCGGATGTGGCGCGGGGGCCGAACGCGAGCACGTCGGAGACGGTGAGTTCCAGGTCGTTGCCGTTGACCGAGGGGATCATCAGTGCGCCCGTATCGGACACGGAGCCGTTGATGACGACGACGCCGGTCTCGAGCGTCATCGTGCCGCCCGCGGAGGCGATGACGTAGACGTCGTCGGCGGTGAAGGTGCCCGCGGCACCGTCAACGAATTGGATGCGGCTGCCTGTGCGGAAGGTGGCGTTACCGGTCACGTCGAGCTTATCGCCGGTACCGGCGGTATTGGGATCGAGTTCGATGCGCAGCTCGCCGCCGGATTGCAGTTCGAAGTCGCCGCCGACGTTGAGTGATTCACCGGTGGTC
>JANQJT010000188.1 GCA_028281485.1 Phycisphaeraceae bacterium | reverse complement strand
CCTGCGACCACGACATCCTCGAACACGTCACCGCCTTCGCCCGCTTCTCCACCGCCGACGCCGACCTCGTCGACTTCGAACGCTTCGTCTCCGCCGGCTGCTCCATCGCCGACCCGCTCGGCTTCTGCCCCGACGACCACGCCGCCGTCGCCTTCGCCTGGGCCGACCCCACCGACCCGACCGCACGCGAGGAAACCCTCGTTGAAACCTACTACGCCTTCGTGCTCGATGAGAACATCACCATCACCGCCGATGCGCAGTACATCCTCAATCCCGCAGGCGCACCCGACGACAGCGACACCGCCGTCTTCGGCTTCCGCATCCAGTTCACCACCAACTAGCAAAGGATTCACCCCATGACCCGCGCGCTTCGTAAAACACTTTGGTTCACACTCGGTATCGTCCTAACCACCACGCTGGTCGCATGTAGCGACAAAGAAACACCGGCAAACACGGGCGATAAACTCAATGTCGTCTCGACCGTCGCCATGGTCACCGACGTCATCCGCAACATCGCCGGCGATCACGTCGACACACACGGGCTGATGGGTGAGGGCGTCGATCCGCACCTGTACAAGCCGACGCGCGGAGACGTCGCGCAGATCCTCGAAGCCGACGCCGTTTACTACGTCGGCCTCATGCTCGAGGGCCGCATGGTCGACACCTTCATGAAGGCCGCCAACGCCGGCACGAAGGTCTACCCCGTCGCCGAGCGCCTCGACGAGGCCTTCCTCCTCGAGCCCGCCGATTTCGATGGCCACTGGGACCCGCACGTCTGGATGGACGTCGCCGCCTGGAGCAAGTGCGTTCCCACCATCACCGATTCGCTGGCCGAACTCGACCCGGCCAACGCCGACGCCTACCGCACCGCCGCCGCCGCCTACCAGGCTCAGCTCACCGAGCTCGACGCCTATGTGAAGAAGGTCATCTCATCCATCCCACCCCAGCAGCGCGTCCTGCTCACCGCACACGACGCGTTCAACTACTTCGGCCGCGCCTACGACATCCGGGTCATGGGCATCCAGGGCATCAGCACCGAATCCGAAGCCGCCCTCGACGACATCAACAGGCTCGTCGATTTCCTCGTCGAAAACAGGATCGGCGCCGTCTTCGTCGAGTCCAGCGTCTCCGACAAGAACGTCAAGGCCCTCATCGCAGGCGCCGCCGATCGAGGTCACACCGTCACCATCGGCGGCACGCTCTTCTCCGACGCCATGGGCCCCGCCGGCACCTACGAAGGAACCTACATCGGCATGATCGACCACAACGCCACCACCATCGCCCGCGCCCTCGGCGGCACCGCGCCCGAGAAAGGCTTCCAAGGCAAGCTCACCGGCGCATCCCACTAAGGAACACACCATGGCCACCACCGAAGCGCACCGCCGACGCGGCAAACCCTCCCAACAGCTCCCCGTCACCGAGACCCCCGAACACCTGGCCAACGCGCCGCTGTCCATCCACGACATGACCGTCGCCTACCACCGCAAGCCCGTCCTCTGGGATGTTGACCTCGACATCCCGGAGGGCAAGCTCGTCGGCATCATCGGCCCCAACGGCGCAGGCAAGAGCACGCTCCTTAAGGCCACGCTCGACCTCATCCCCACCGTCTCCGGCCGCGTCCTCGTCTACGGCAAGCCCTACAAAAAGCAGCGCCGCCTCGTCGCCTACGTACCGCAGCGTGAGAGCGTCGACTGGGACTTCCCCGTTAACGCGCTCGACGTCGTTGCCATGGGAACCTACGGCAAACTCGGCTGGTGCAAACCGGTGGGACGGAGCCAGCGCCGCGCCGCCCTCGAAGCCCTCGACCGCGTCGGCATGGCAGACTACGCCAACCGTCAGATATCCAACCTCTCCGGCGGACAACAGCAACGCGTCTTCCTCGCCCGCGCCCTCGTCCAGG
>JANQJT010000169.1 GCA_028281485.1 Phycisphaeraceae bacterium | reverse complement strand
GTTCACCGGTGGCGTGCTCGTGCGCCTGTTCGAGACCGACGAAGACCGCCCCGCCGACCTCACCGCCGACTCGCCCGACCTCACGCTGACGCTGGAGCTGGACGACGCGGTGTTCAACACGCAGACCGGCAACATCGACTCGGTCGGTCGCATCCGCCTGCGGGCGCGCTTCGCCGAGTTCCACGGGCAGGGCCTGAAGCTCAAGTTCAACGAGCCCCGCCAGCGGCTGGAGTACCTGGAGATCACGCACGGCGAACACCTGACCTTCCGCCCCCCCCCACAAGACGCGTCCGATGAGACGTCCGACGCAACCGGTGAGCGGGTCGCAACGGGCGGTTTCGATGAATCGGTGCAGTTCTACGCCGCGGACTTCGAGCGGAAGGTGATGGTGAAAAGCGAAACCGGTTCGATCAACGCCGACAAGCTGCTGGCGCACTTCGCGTTCCGCAACGACCGCGAGAAGCGGACCGAATCGGTCCGTCGCGCCGCCGAGGGCGAGCCGACACCGTCGCGCAGATCAACGACACAGGCGTCCGACGCGATCACGATGACCTGGGGCGGGAAGATGGTGCTACGACCGGTGGAGCGTCGGCCGGCGGCGCTGCGGCACGATCGCGACTTCCTGCTGACGTTCCGCGGCGAGCCGATCGTGATCCGCGGCGAAGACGAAGAGACGATCCGCTGCGCGAACGTGGCGTACATCGACAGCCTTCAGCGGCTGCGCCTGGCGGGCACCGAGGCCTACCCGCTGGCGATCGACGCGCCGCGCTTGGGTGTGGTGCAAACCGAGACGATCGAGGTGCGACGGCGCAGCGACCGCAACATCGCGTCACTCGTGGGAGCCGGCCGGATCACCGCGTCCGGCGAGCGTGACGACGAAGGGCGCGGACTGCCGGAGGGTTTCGCCGTGCGGTGGAGCCGACGCGTCGACCTGGACCTGTATGAGATTGACGGCGACACGCGCATCCGCGGCGCCGATTTTCAGGGAGACGTGCGCATCGACGATCGCCAGATGCTGATGGAGGGCGATCGCCTTGCGCTATCGCTGGTGAACGTGCCGGGCACGGAGGACGTGTGGATCGATCGTGTGCGTGCCAGTGGTGACGTGACCGTCACCAGCGAACGCGGCAGGATCGCGGGGGACCGGTTGGACCTGCAACTGGTCGAGGGCGAGTTCCCGTCGGTGCTCGATGGCGTGGGTGTCACGCTCGTCGACGAGCAGCAACGGACGATCGAAGCGAAGACGCTGACCGCGAAGTTCACCGAGCCTTTCGTGGATGATCAGGGCACGCGGCGTGCGGACCTGGCCTCGGCCCAGGCCGAGGGCGACGTGAAGATGACCATGCTGGACGGCACGGTGGTCAACGGTCACACGCTGGATGTCGACGCCGTGCTGAACCAGGCGGTGATCACCGGCAAGGACGGCAAGCCGATCACTGTGGCGCAGGAAAACGCCGTGCTGACCGTGCCGGCGATGACGGTGACCCAGCACACCCGGGGCGATCTGACTTACGAGCGCGCGGTCGCACGCGGCGGCGGCACGTTCGTGCTCAACGAACCGCCGGACGAGACACACCCCGAGGGGCGCCGGGTCAACGTGAAGTGGAACGACACGATGACCTACGCCGGCCACACGCTGACGCTGGACATCACCGGCAAGGTCGTCGCCGAGTCCCAGGAAAAAGCCAACCAGATCAACACGCTCTCGGCCGAGCGCGTGCAGCTCGAATTGATCGAGATGACCGACACGACCGCGGAGGGTGACGACGAGCTGAGCACGCTGCGCCGGATGCGCGCGTTTGAAGACGTGGTGCTCCTGTCGACCACGTGGTTCGACGGCGAGCGGAAGCAAGTGGCGTCGCGTCTGCGTGTGGGCGGCGACACGCTGGAGTTCGACAACGCCACGGAAACGGCGCGGGTGATCGGCAAGGGCACGATGCTGGTCGAGGACTACCGCCCCACCGCGAGCAATCGCGATCGCGGGGCCGTGGCCGTTTCGGGCCGAGGCGCCACGCTGTTTACCTGGACCGGCGGCATGACCATGGACGGCAGCAACACCCGTCTGCTGTTCGACCGCGGGGTGAACATGACCCACCGCCCGATGGGCGAGCAGCAGACCATCGAGATGCAGACCAACCGCCTGGTCGCCTCGATGAAACACATCGGCGGCCTGCGCGCCCTGCAGACCAGCGAGATCGAGTCGCTCGACATCGACACCATCACGGCCACGGGCAACACGCGCGTGCGCGACAAAACGCGACAGATCGCCAGCGACAGCCTCCGCTACGACAGCGCGACGCAGACCGTGCACCTCGAAGCGCTCGGCGACAACCGCGTGACCATCATCACACTGGATCAACCCACGCCGATGACGGCCAAGAAGATCCGCTGGGTGCTGGACAAGGACCGCTTCGTGATCGACGAAGCGGGCAACTGAGCCCTATCATGTGAACGTTGTCGAATTGTTGAGAGCCGCACCCGGCGCGACACGCTCGCCGGTGATTCCAAGCCTTGTTCCAAGACCGCAACTCATACGATACCCATGAACGACCCTCATCAAGATACACCTGTGCACACCAACCGTCTGGCCCACGCCACCAGCCCCTACCTGCTGCAACACGCGCACAATCCCGTGGACTGGCACCCCTGGGGCGACGCGGCGTTCGAGAAGGCCCGCAGGGAAAACAAGCCGATCTTCCTGTCGGTGGGGTATTCCACGTGTCACTGGTGCCATGTGATGGCGCACGAATCGTTCGAAGACGAGGCGGTCGCGGCGGTGCTCAACGCGAGTTTCGTTGCGATCAAAGCCGACCGCGAAGAGCTGCCCGACGTCGACAACCAATACATGCTCGCGACGCAGGCGTTCTACGTGCTCAACGGTGTGCATCGTTCCGGGGGCTGGCCCAATTCGGTTTGGTTGATGCCGGACGGGCGACCTTTCTACGCGGGCACGTATTTCCCCAAGGAACAATTCGTCTCGTTACTGGAAAACATCACGGCCCTGTATCGCGACCGGCCCGATGAGGTCGAGCGGTACGCGAGCGTGATGAGTGAAACGCTCGAAGAGATGGGCCGACTGCAACAACACGGCAGCGTCACGATCGACCGCGCCTTACTCGACCGCGCGATCCGGGAAGTGACCGCAGCCTACGACGCAACGCACGGCGGCTTCGGCTCCCGCCCCAAGTTCCCACCCCATGCCACGCTCGACCTGCTGTTCGCCGATCACGATCGCGCACCCAACGAACGGTATCGCGTGATGATCACCGGCACGCTCGACGCGATGCGCCGTGGCGGCATCTACGATCACATCGGCGGTGGTTTCCATCGCTACGCGACCGACGAACGCTGGTTCCTCCCTCACTTCGAGAAAATGCTGTACGACAACGCCCAGCTGATCCGCGCCTACACCGACGGTTACCGCCTGACGGGTGACCAGCGATACGAGCGCGTGGTCGCGGAGACGTTCGATTGGCTGACGCGCGAAATGACCGACGAGGGCGGCGCGTTCTACTCGGCGATCGACGCGGACAGCGAGGGCGAAGAGGGCCGATTCTACGTGTGGGGGCACGAAGAGATCATCGAGGTGCTGGGCACGGAGGACGCGACCCTGTTCAGCGCGGTGTACGGCGTGCTGCCCGAGGGCAACTTCCACGAAGAGGCGACGGGCCGTCGCATGTCTACAAACATCCCCTACCTGACGTGCGATCCGAACGACGCCGAGCACCAACACCTCGCAGGGTTGCGTGCAAAACTGCTGGAACAACGCAACACACGCATCCGGCCGCACCTGGACAACAAGATCATCACGGCTTGGAATGCGCTGACGATCGGCTCCCTGGCACACGCGGGCCGGCACCTCGGCCAGCCGCGCTACGTCGAGGCCGCCGCGCGGGCTGCGGACTTCATCCTGCAAGCATTACGCGACAAGGACGGCGGCCTGCTGCGAACGTATCGCGCCGGTGACGCACGCCTCCCCGCCTACCTGGATGACTACGCGTACCTGATCGAGGCTCTGCTGGACCTACACGACGCCACAAACGATCCAGACTGGATCGGAGAGGCTCGGAAGCTGGCAGACACGATGCTCTCACGGTTCGGTGATCCGGCGGGGGGCGGCTTCTTCTACACCACCGGTGATCACGATGCCCGTATCATCTGCAGCAAGAATCCCAACAGCGGCGGCAACCTGCCGCATCCCAACGGCGTCGCCGCCCGGGCCCTGCTCACGCTCGGCGAGCGTACGGGCGATGATCGATTTACCCGCGCGGGCCTGGCAACACTCGACGCGTTCGCGTTCGCCGTGAAAGAGCAGCCCCACGCGGCGGGCGAGTTGCTGGCTGCCGCGACCAAACACATTGAGAGCCTTGAGGCTTACACCAGCCAAACATCCACCGCTGGCCAACCGGTCACGATTACCGCACAACTGGACAGCAGTCGCGTCAGCGTCGGCGATACGTTTACCGTCACGTTACGGATGGAGATCGCGCCGCCCTACCACATCTATGCCAATGAGCCGAGCAGCGGGGATGTCGTCGCAACGCGCGTTGCCCTGGCTGAGGGAGAAGGCGTTGAACTCATCGACGTTGTCTATCCCGAAGCACAACCGAAGGAAAACCCCGTCTTAAACAAGACGCTGGGCGTGTATGAAGGAAGCGTCGATATCGTCGTACAGTTGAGGGCGAAGCGGTCCGGGCCGTTCGCGCTGGCGGTCACCACGCAGGCCTGCGACGATCACGCCTGCCAGCTTGCAACCACGCATCGCGTGCGTCTGTCGGTCGAGATCGACCGCTAATTCTGATGGATCAACCGACCCGGTACGCACCACAACATAACGTGGTGTGAGGCCGGGTCGGTTCGTATTGAGATAGAGATTCGGGTCGCGCGAAGGTCTTACCCCACAAAGGCCTGATAGATCGCGCGGACGGCGTTCTCGAAGTCCTGCACCTCGACGCCGACGATGATGTTCAGCTCGCTGGAGCCCTGGTCGATCATGCGGATGTTGACGCCGGCGTCGGACAGCGCGCCGAACAGCTTCGCGGCCATGCCGGGGTGATACGACATGCCCCGGCCCACGGTCGCAACCAGCGCCATCTCGGGGTAGACCTCGATGCTGTCGGGCTTGCACTCGGTGCGCAGGCCGCCGAGCACGTCTTCCAGCTTGCCCTCGATCAGCGCGTCTTCGATGACCAGTGACAGGGTATCGATGCCGGAGGGGACGTGCTCAAAGCTGACCCCGTTGGCCTCGAGCACGCCGAGCACCTTGCGGCCGAAGCCGACCTCGGCGTTCATCATCGCCTTCTCGATGGCGATGACGGTGAAGTCCTTGCGCCCAGCCACGCCGGTGATCGTGCCGGTGTGCACGTGCGGATCGGCCTCGGCGACGATCATCGTGCCCGCGTCGTCGGGGCGGTTGGTGTTGCGGATGTTGACGGGGATGCCGGCCTGGCGGACGGGGAAGATCGCCTCGTCGTGGAGCACGCTGGCGCCCATGTAGGCCAGCTCGCGCAGCTCGCGGTAGGTGACGACCTCGATGTTGCGGGGCTGATCGACGATGCGCGGGTCGGCCATGAGCAGGCCGGACACGTCGGTCCAGTTCTCGTAGACGTCGGCCGCCGCGCCGCGCGCGACGATGGCGCCGGTGATGTCGCTGCCGCCGCGGCTGAAGGTCTTGACCTGGCCGTCGGGCGTGGAACCGAAGAAGCCGGGCACGACGGCGCGTTCGGTCTCGTCGAGCCGTGTGGACATCGCGGCCTGGGTTTTCTCGGCGTCGAAGCGACCGGCCTCGTTGTAG
>JANQJT010000166.1 GCA_028281485.1 Phycisphaeraceae bacterium | reverse complement strand
GTACAACGCGCCACCCCCGATCATGCCCGCGGCCCGGCCCAGCGAGGTGGCGGACTGATTCAATCCGTGCACGCGCCCCTGCTGATCGGCGCCGACCGTGTGCGTGAGCATGGCGGTGATCGAGGGCCCGACCAGCCCGCCGCCGATGCCCACCAGCACCATCCCGCCCCACAGCGCCAACGTGTAGCTCCCACCGGCAACCCACATGAACGCGAAGATGGCCAGTGCAAAACCAACGATGGCGGTCTTGCGCTCACCCAGCCGTTTGACCATCGGGCGGATCAGGCCGCCCTGTGCGACGACACCGGCCAGGCCCCAGGCGAGGAAGACGGTGGGGGCGCATTTGTCATCGAAGCCGAAGCGGTCGACCGCGAGGTTGGTCAGCGTCGGGATCAGCACGGAGGCGCCCATCCATGTGAGCGTGGTGATGGTGAGGATGGATCGGATGCCGGTGCGGCCGGCCATCTCGAGCAGTTCATAGATGCGGGGTGTGGTGGGGGCGTCACCGGGGTGGTGGGTTTCTTTCAAAAGCAACCAGACGCACAGCAGCGCCGCGATCTCGAATCCTGCGCACAGCCAACCGATCGAGGCCAGCGAGGCGCCCATGGCGAGCATCGCGATGCTGGCGCCGATGCCCGTGAGCATGCCCATGCCGAACGCCGCGCCCAGCAGGCCCATGGCACCGGCCCGCTTGTCCGATGTTGTGGTGTCCGAGGCGATCGATAGCGCCACGCCCGCCTGCGCGGTGAAGACGCCGACGATCAGACGTGACAACGCCAGGACCAGCAGGCCCGACGCGCCCATGCCGCCGATCACGGGGCTGAGCGCCCAGAGGATGGAGCCGGCGATCGTGCCGCCAAACATGATGATCAGCACGGGCTTGCGGCCGATGCGGTCGCTGAACCTGCCCCAAAACGGGTTGAGCAGGATCTTGGGCGCGGTCACCAGCGCAAACAGGACCCCGCCCCAGAAGACGGTGCCGCCGAACGACTCGGTGTAGGCGGTCAACGTGGGAAAGATCGCGCCCAGGGCAACGATCTGGAGGAAGACAATCAAAGCGACGGCAATCAGAGGCGGCATGGGCGCTAAGGTAGCGGATCACGGGGCCGACGGCACGCGAAGAAATTGCGACCGGTTCGCGATTAGAAAACGCGCGTGACATGGCGGTTGCGCGTCATCAATTAGGATTTAATGAGGCGGTTTGTAGCTTTGAACTATTCGGCGCAGTCACTACAATGCCGCCCATCGGGAACGCGACATCTTCGTTCAGTAATGCTCTCGGTGCCGGGAGCAAGTGAATCGAGTACGAATAGCCATGGCATCGGACAACGGATCGTCCAGAGAACATTTCGTTTTCCCTAAATGGGCGAACCTTTTGTTGCCACTCATTATCATCGGCGCGGTGGGTACCATGCCCTACATGCACGCGCTGGTGCCCTTGGTGGCCAGCCCCACCACGCTGAACGTCGGCTACCAACCGGTTCAACCCGTTCCCTACAGTCACGAGTTGCACGTCGATGAGTTGGGGATCGACTGCCGTTACTGTCACACGAGCGTGGAGTCGGCGGCGTTCGCGGCGATCCCGCCCACGGCCACCTGCATGAATTGTCACCACGCGATCCAGAACGATTCGGAGAAGATCGCCCCCATCATCGAAAGCTACGAGACCGGCAAGCCCATCGAGTGGGTCAAGGTGCACGACCTGCCGGACTACGTGTATTTCAATCACGCGGTGCACGTTTCGGGCGCGGGTGTGAGTTGCGTGGAGTGTCACGGCCGCGTCGACAAGATGGGCGAGGCGGGTGTGCACACCGTGGAGAACCTCTCCATGAGCTGGTGCATCGAGTGCCACCGCAACGCCGCGCCGAACCTGCGTCCGCGTGATCTTGTGTACGACCTGGCCTGGCAGCGCCCGGCCGACGCCGACAGCGATTACGGCAAGAAGCTGGCCGAGTTGCATAACGTTCCTTCCAGTAGAAACCTGACGGATTGCTCTACATGCCATCGGTAAAGTCCGAACAACCCACCGGCCCGAAGTATTGGCGCAGTCTCGATGAGCTGGCCGACACGCCCGAGTTTCGCGCGTTCGTGGAGAAGGAGTTCCCCACGTACGCGCCGTCGCTGATGACGCGTCCTTCGCGGCGTGCGTTCCTGAAGCTGATGGGCGCCTCGGTGGCGCTGGCGGGTTTGGCGGGATGTCGTCGCTGGCCCAAGCGCAAACTCGCGCCGCACACGGCGCGCCCCGAGGGCGCGGTGCCCGGTGAGCCGGAGTTCTACGCGACCGCTTACGAGCTGTCGGGTGTGGCCAAGCCGCTGCTGGTGACGTCTTACGACGGGCGTCCGGTGAAGGTCGAGGGCAACGGGATGCACCCGGCGTCCGGCGGCGCAGCCGACGCGTTCTCCCAGGCTTCCGTGTTGGACCTGTACGATCCGCACCGCAGCCGTGTGGTGCTTAAGTCCGGCGAGCAGTCGTCTTGGGATGATTTCGACGCTTGGGCGGAAAGCCACTTCGGCGCGTTCCGGGCCGACGGCGGGGCGGGGCTGGCGTTCCTGGTGGAAGCCACCAGCTCGCCGACCATTTTGAACACGATTGTGTCGCGCAGCCGCGAGGTATTTCCCAACGCCGCGGGCTGCGTGTACGAGGCGACGGAAGACCGCAACGCCGTCGAGGGCGCGAAGCTCGCGTTCGGCAAGGTCATGAGAACACACATCGACCTAAGCGAAGCCGATGTGATCGTTTCGCTGGACTCGAACTTCCTGGCCGAGCACCCGGACCACACGCGTCTGCAGCGGCAGTTTGCCGCGGGGCGCAACAGCGTAGACACGACGGGCAAGATGAGCCGGTTGTACGTCGCCGAGTCGGCGTTCTCGATCACCGGTGCCGCGGCCGACGAGCGTCTGCCCCTGACGGCCGGCCAGATCGAGAAGCTGGCGTCGCTCATTCTCGATGCGCTGAACCACAAAACACTCAGCGGTGACGAGAAGCTGGTGGCTCACGCGAAGACCGTTGCCGCCGACCTCGAATCGCACAAGGGCCACGGCGTGCTGATCGCCGGCCCGACGCTCTCGCCGACCGCGCACGCCCTGTGCCACGCGATCAACAAGAAGATCGGCGCCGTCGGCAAGACCGTCACCTACTCCGAACAGATCGACTACTACCGCCCCGATGCGATCACGGGCGCCAAGACGCTGGTGATCCTCGGCGGCAATCCGCTTTACGACGGCACGCCTGAGATTCGCAAGGCCATTGAGTCGGCCCAAACGGTGATCCACCTGTCGCTGTACAACAACGAGACGTCGCAACGGGCCGACTGGCACCTGCCCCGGGCGCACTACCTGGAGGCGTGGGGCGACGCGCGCAGCTTCGACGGCACGGTCTCGATCGTGCAACCGATGATCCTGCCGCTGTACGGCGGACGGAGCGTGATCGAGTTGCTGGCGCAGGTCGCGGGTATCGAAGGCGACGCGATGGACCTGGTCCGTCAGTCGCACAACCTCACCGAGAAGGGTTGGCGCAAGGCGCTGCACGACGGCTTCATCGCCGACACCGCGTTTGAGACCGCCAAGCCCGCCGCGCAGCGCGTCGCACTCGACAGCGCCGGCGGCGAGGGCATGGAGATCGTCCTTCGGCCCGACAACAAGCTGTACGACGGGCGTTTCGCCAACAACGGTTGGTTGCAGGAGCTGCCCGATCCGATCACCCGCATGACGTGGGACAACGTCGCGATCGTGAGTGTGCCCGACGCCGAGAAGCTGGGTGTGAAGCACGCCGACGTGCTGGCGATCACTTGCGACGGCAAGACCGTTGAGCTGCCCGTGTTCGTTCAGCCCGGCCACCCGGTCGGCACGATCTCGCTTGCGATGGGCTACGGCCGCACGGCCGCGGGCCCGGTGGGCGACGAGGTCGGTGTGGATGTGAACGCGCTGCGCAGCGGCGCGGGTTTCGTGTACACCGCCGGCTCGGTCAAGGCCACGGGCAAGACCGCCAAGCTGGCCAACACCAACGATCACTTCGCCATCGACACCATCGCCGCCAACGAACGCGAAGAGCGGGCGGGCCAACTGGTGCGCGAGGCCACGCTCAGCAGCTACAAGCACGATCCCAAGCACGCGTTCTACCACGACCACAAGGTCTCGCTGCCGGTGATCGTCGGCGAAGACGTGGCTTCGAAATCGAACTTCGACGGTGTGAGCCAGTCGGAAGTGCCCGACGGCTTCACCAAGGAACGCGGCCCGCAGCAGTTTGTCAATCCGCTGGACACGACCGGTCAGGCCGAGGACGCCGGCCCGTACCAGTGGGGCATGGTGGTCGACCTGAACACCTGCATCGGCTGCGGCGACTGTGTGATCGCCTGCCAGGCGGAGAACAACATCCCCATCGTGGGCAAGAGCCAGGTCATCATGAACCGCGAGATGCACTGGCTGCGCATCGATCGCTACTACACGGGTGATCCGAACCAGCCCGAGGACGTCCGCTCGGTGAATCAGCCGATGATGTGTCTGCACTGCGAGGCGGCGCCGTGCGAGCAGGTCTGCCCCGTCGCCGCGACGGTGCACGACCACGAGGGCCTGAACGTCATGGTCTACAACCGCTGCATCGGCACGCGGTACTGCTCGAACAACTGCCCGTACAAGGTCCGCCGATTCAACTACTTCGACTGGAACGCGCGCGACCCGCGCATCACCGGCTCGACGCCGCCTTACCTGGGCATCCCCGACCAGCAGCAGCTGACCGACGTCGACGAGATCGAGCGCCTGCACTTCAACCCCGAGGTCACCGTCCGCATGCGCGGCGTGATGGAGAAGTGCACCTACTGTGTGCAGCGGATCCAGTCGGCCAAGCAGCAGGCACGCATCGAAGACCGCGACGTGGCCGACGGCGAGATCAAGGCCGCCTGCCAGCAGACCTGCGCGACCAACGCGATCTACTTCGGCAACCTCAAGGACCCCAACAGCGAAGTGGCCAAGATGCACGCGCACAAGCGGTCCTACGGCATCCTCGATATCAAGAACGCGCGTCCCCGCACGCGATACATGGCGAAGATCACCAACCCGGTGCATCAGCCCGACGCGAAACACGACCACGACGCCGACCACGGCGATCACGACCACCACTGATAGACCATGGCAACGATCAGCTCAGAACAACTGAACAAGCCCGTTGACCAGGACAACACCTGGGACAACCCCACGCGGCGCACCCCGCTGGTGCTGGGCGACAAGGACTTTGCCCAGGTGACCTCGGCGGTGACCGACATCGCGCTGGCGCCGGTCAAGACGACCAGCCCGTTGTGGTTCGGCGCGCTGGGGCTGTCGCTGACGCTGCTGGGCATGCTCGGCACGCTGATCCTCTACCTCATCCTCACGGGTGTGGGTGTGTGGGGTAACAACCAGCCGGTGGCCTGGGGCTTCCCGATCGTGAACTTCGTGTTCTGGGTGGGCATCGGCCACGCCGGCACGCTTATCAGCGCGATCCTGTTCCTGTTCCGTCAGAACTGGCGGACGGGCATCAACCGTTTCGCCGAGGCGATGACGATCTTCGCGGTGATGTGTGCGGGTCTGTTCCCCGGCATTCACGTCGGCCGTGCCTGGCTGGCGTACTGGCTGTTCCCGATCCCCAACCAGATGGCGATGTGGCCCAACCCGCGTTCGCCGCTGCTGTGGGACGTGTTCGCGGTGAGCACTTACGCGACCGTGTCGATGCTGTTCTGGTACATGGGCATGATCCCGGACCTGGCCACGCTGCGTGACCGCGCCAAGGACAAGCCCCGCCAGATCATCTACGGCCTGCTGGCGCTGGGATGGACCGGCTCCAACCGTCACTGGCAGCGCTTCGAGAAGGCGTACATGCTGCTGGCCGCGCTGGCCACGCCGCTGGTGCTCAGCGTGCACTCGGTGGTGTCGTTCGACTTCGCGACCAGTCAGCTGGCCGGTTGGCACACGACGATCTTCCCGCCGTACTTCGTGGCGGGTGCGATCTTCTCTGGCTACGCGATGGTGCTGACGCTGCTGATTCCGGCGCGTGCGCTGTATCCGGGACTGAAGAACTTCGTGACGGCTCGCA
>JANQJT010000293.1 GCA_028281485.1 Phycisphaeraceae bacterium | reverse complement strand
TGGGACAACCAGCTGACCGACGAGCCGACGTTTCAGTTCACCGCCAAGCGTAAGTGGAAGTTCGACATCCTCGAAGAGTTCGACCTGGTCGAGGGCATGCGGTACCAGGCGATCCCGCACATCGGCGGCGCGGCCGGCACGGTGTACATCAACGGCGAGATCGGCATCCTCGGCCGGGCCGGCTGGAACCTGCCGGACGACTTTGGACCGGGCCGACTGGACGATCCGGTGGCGGCGACGTCGATCCACGGCGAGGGCTGGTCGGTCTTCATCTACGCCCAGGGCACGGGTCGCGTGGTGGCACACGACATCTTCCTCAACGGCGGCGTGTTCGAGGACGGGCCGAGCGTGGACATCATGGAGATCGTCGGTGAGTTCCGCACGGGCGTGGGGCTGGAGTACGCGTGCGACAGCTACACCTACGGCTTCACCTACTCGCAGACTTTCCAGAGCAAGACGTTCGAGACGCAAACCACCGGCGACGAGTGGGGCACGTTTGCGCTGTCTTTTACGGTGTGGGACTGAGCGAGCGGGGGCTTACTCGTTACCGAAGCTGACGCCGATGTGGCGCGCCGCGCTGATCCACGGGTGATCCAGCGGCACGGTCTTGCGCATCTTGGCGACCTCTTCCAATGCCACGGGTTCGGCGTTGTCGCCGCGGGCGGCCACCATCACACCGAAGTGCTTGTCGGCGATGAGGTCGGCGCAGGCGGTGCCGAGGCAGGTGGCGAGGATGCGGTCGGCGCCGGAGGGCGTGCCGCCGCGCTGCAGGTGCCCGAGGATGGTCAGGCGGGATTCGAGCCCGGTCAGGGCTTCGAGCTTCTCGGTCAGACGCAGCGTGTTGTTGGCGTGCTTGGCGTCCATCTCGTATAGCGCCTTGCGCGCCGCCTGCTTGGCTTCCTTGTTGGCGGCGTTGTCCTTGGCGGCGCGGGCGACCTCGAACTCGGCGGCCTCGGCTTTGGACATCGCGCCCTCGGCCACGGCCACGATGGAGAAGTGCTTGCCCTTGCGCGTGCGTGCGCGGATGGTTTCGGCGATGGCGTTCTCGTCGTAGGGGATCTCCGGCAGGAGGATCACGTCGGCGCCGCCGGCCAGTCCGGCGCCCAGCGCCAGCCAGCCGGCGCGGTGGCCCATGATCTCGACGACGATGACGCGGTTGTGACTGGTGGCGGTGGAGTGGAGGCGGTCGATGGCGTCGGTGGCGATGCCCAGCGCGGTGTCGAAGCCGAACGTCGTGTCGGTCAGGGGGATGTCGTTGTCGATGGTCTTGGGTAGGGTGACGACGTTCATGCCCTTGTTGGCCAGGCGGAGCGCGTTTTTCTGTGTGCCGCGGCCGCCGAGGCAGACGAGCACGTCGAGGTGGTGCTTGTCGTAGACCTCGAGGATGACATCGGTCATGTCCTGTTCTTTGCCGGCGATGGGCATGCGGTGGGGCTTGTCGCGGCTGGTGCCGAGGATGGTGCCGCCGAGGGTGAGGATGTTGGATAGCGCGTCGGAGGGCAGTTCCATCGTGCGGTCCTGCATCAGCCCGCGGAACCCGTTTTTGAAGCCGATGACGTGCATGTCATAGGATTCGATTGCCGCCTTACCGACGCCTCGGATCGCCGCGTTCAGTCCCGGCGCGTCGCCGCCGGATGTGAGGATGCCCACTTGTTTTGCCATGTCCAACCGCTCCCGTCTGAGTGAAACCGACAGCGTATCGGATTCGCGGGCATGCGTCGATGTGGGCTGGAAGCGGTATCAGCGGCGTGTGCATCGGCGGCCGGCGAGCGTGCCCAGGCCTATCAGGAAGGCTCCGAATGAGGCGGGTTCGGGGACATCGAGCGCGTCGATCCATGACAGCGAGCTGGGCTCCTGGGGATCGGCTGACCAGTTGCGCGACAGCAGGTACAGATCGATCGAATCGACCCAGCCGTCGTTGTTGAAATCGCCCTGGCTCCAGGTGTTGCCGGAGGTGTTCCAATGGCTGGCCAGCGTGGTCAGGTCGATTGAATCGGTCTGGCCGTCGGCGTTGGCGTCGCCTTCGGTGGCGGTGATGATCTCGATGCGGTCCGTCATGACGCGCGTGACGTAAGGGATGTGTCCGTTGTAGGGATCGGCCAGGATCGAACCGAATGAGCCGAGGACGAGCGGGGCGGTGATCACGGTGTAGGGTGTGCCGGGTTGTGGCGTGTCTTCCGGGCCGACGACGAATGAGAGCGTGGCGTTGGATAGCGCCAGGGGCTGGGTAAACGCGATGGTGTTGCCCATGCCGACAGACATGTGTCCGTTGAACGTGTCGCTGAGCGTGGCGTCGATGGTGAGCGTGTCGGTGTTCTGGGTGACCGCCAGCGTGCCCTGTCCGTCTTCCGCACCCGTGCCGTCGAGATCGAGTTGCCCGCCGTTGACGGTATCGATTTGGAGTGAGCCGCCGATGGCCTCAATCGTGCCGGAGTTGGCGAGGATGGGCTCGGGGCGTGCGGCATCGTTTCGCATGTCGAGCGTGCCGAAGCCGGTGATCGAGCCGTTCGCGCCGATGGTGAGTTGGTCGTCCACCTGGACGATGCCGTCGGCCATGTCGAGTCTTGCGCCGTTGGCGATGAGCATGTCGTCGGTATCGATCGCAAGGGAAAAGACTCCGATGGCGGGCTGGGTGAAGACCGTTGTGCCTGTTCCGTCGATGACGAGCAGGCCTTCGTTGCTGTTGTTGGCTTTCAGGCGATAGCCCCGGGTGCTAAGCGTAAGTCCGTTTGAGATGTTGAAGGTGTCGAGGCTGGCGGTGGAATCTTTGAGTTCGATGTTGGGGCCGGCGTTGAGGATGGCCGCGTCGCCGGTCTGGGGCACGCCGGTGTCCCAGTTGCCGGGTGTGTCCCAGTAGCTGTCGATGGTGCCGGTCCAGGTGCGCGTGGCGGCGTCGCTGGGCGCGGCCGAGGCCAACGCGAATGCGCAACACGCGAAGGATGCGATCAATCGAGTGGACATCTTTTCAACCCCGCACGCGACCGATTCGATGGCGACACAGCTGGCCGGTGCCGAAACGATTATCCACTCCGAGAGATCACGGGGCAAATCTTTGTTGTGGCTAAAGCGTTTAAGTTTTTTTTGACAATGGCATTACGGTGATGCGGTCTGGCGCAGGTCGTTTATGTAGGTCTGCGCTGCCTGGGGGTGGGTCCATCGCAGCAGCGTGGCGGCGGCGACACGCAGTTCCAACGCCTCGGCGTGCTGACCCGCCGCGGCCAGACGATCGGCGTCGGTGCGCAGCCGCTTGGATTCAGCCAGTGTCAGGCGACCGATGAGCCGTTCGGCGGCGGCCTGCGTGCAGGCTTCTTCCAACTGCTGGTAGAGCGTGCCGTCGTCGGTGAAGCGCAGCGGATTGTGCGGCAGACCGATCGTGGGGTTGGCGTTAAGCGTTAGCTTGTCGTCCTCGGTGATGTCCTTGTCGATCGTGATCGGCTGAACGGCGCGGCCGGACGCGGTGTCGACCAGGTTCAGGCGCAGCGACCCGGCGATCGTCTTGCGGTGCGTCTCGACGGTGTAGGGCCAACCCACACGCTCGACGACCGTGATCTGCAGCGGCTCGCAGCTCAGGGCGTGTTCTAGATCGTGCAGGCGGCGCGACTCACGCTTCATCTTGTGGTCGATGCTATCGAGGTCACGACGAACCGAGCGGATGCGGTGGGCGAGACGGTCGTTGTCGGGTTCGGCGGCGTGCTGGTGTTCGAGGCGATGCAGCTTCTGGACGTGGGCGCGGTGGTCGTGGCGCAGATCGGCCAAGCGGCTGCGAGAGATGTGGATCTTCTTGCGAAGCACGTCGACCTCGGGGTTGGGCACGATGGATTCCACGTCGTAGAGGTGTTCGTGGTTTTGACTGGCGACGCGGGTAACGACGGGGCGGTTGAGTGTGGCGCTGAGCTGGGCCTGGTAGCGGCGGGGGGTGGCGTCGGCGGGGAGGGGCTGGGCGGCGAGATAAGGCGGCGCCTCGCGCTGAAGCGCCTGGATCAGCGCAGATTCGGCGCGAGCGGAGTCGGCGGAATGGTACGCGGCGGGTGTGAACCGCACGGCGAACCGCGCGTCCTGGACGATCATCGCGCGGGCGCGTGCCAGGTCTTCACCGCTGGCGGTGTCGGCGGCGTGCTCGAAGGCCTCGGTGTACGCCAGCAGCGCGTGCCCCCAGAGGCGTTGGGCTTCGGCGTCGCGGCCGGCGTCGTGGGCGATGGCGGCGAGGCCGAGGTGCGCGGGCTTGTGCTTCGGCACGTAGCGTAGCGCGTCGTTGTAGGCGTCGCGTGCCGCATCGGGTTTGCCGGCGGCGTAGTGCCGGTCGCCGCGCTGTGTGTGCGCGATCGCGGCGCGACCGAGCAGCTCGACGGTGATGGTTTCGAGGCGCGGGTGATGGGGGAAAACTGTCTTCACCTGTTCGATCGTCGCCAGTCCCTGGTCCCATCGGCCGGCGGCGATGGACGCCGTGACCTGCGTCATCAGCTGCTCGGCGTGGGTGCGGCGAGACAGCAGGGATTCGTAGGCGCGGTCGTACCCGGTGTGGTGGGGCCGGATTTCCTTGGCGGCTTCGAGCTTCTCGAGCGCCAAATCGAGTCGCTTTTGCTTGTCCAGGTCGCGAGCCTCTTCGTACAGCAGGTCCGCCTGCTTGATCTTCAGCGCAGCGAGGTGACGCTGGGCACGGGCGGGGAAGTAGGTGGGGTCGAGGTTGATGACCTGCGCGAAAGCGGCCTCGGCTTCGGTCCAGCGGCGCTCGGCGGAGAGCCGGACGGCTTGTGTGTAAAGCGACTGCGCCTGGGCGACGGGTGAGCCGGAGCCAGACAGCGCGTCGCGCGCGCTGAGCGACCGCAGGTGGGCGGGGTTGTAGTCGAGCGCGTGGGTGACGGCCTTGGCGGCGTCTTCCAGCTTGCCGGCGTCGGCGTGGCGCACGGCCTGGGCGTAGAAGTTGTCGGCGGCGCCGTGGGCGGCGGTCCGACGCAGCTCGATGGCGGGCGGGTATTGCGGCGCGAGTGCCGTGGCGCTGTTGGCTTCGTTGTAGGCCACGACCCAGCGCTGCTCGTCGATCGCGCGGCGGGCGCGGGTGACGTGTGCGTCACGCTTGGCGAGGTTGAAGGCGCGCATGAAATCCGCGTCACGCGCCAGGCGCGGGCTCTTGGCGATGGCTCGCTGGTAGTGGACCACGGCCGCTTCGTGTCGGCCGGTGGCCTGGGCTTCCTCGCCGAGTTGTCGGTTGCTGGGTCCGAGGCAGCCGACCAGCGAGAGCGTGAAGATCAATAGGATGACGGTGCGTGTGGTGCGGCGGACGGCTACGGTTGTTTGGTTGCCCAGCATGATGTTGCCCCTTTCTGTCGCGGTCTTGCCTCTGACAGTATGACGGGGCGGTTGGGCAAGATTGCAGCAATTGCATACGAATGTTTGAATCTATTATTCAAACGTGCGTGTTTGTGTGCAGCGTTGTGGGGCTTAACCGCGTGTTATTCAGCGAGGAAGTCGTTGGGGGTGATCTTGATGCTTTGGTCGGGTTTGAGTTGTCGTGTGATGCGTTGGTTGCCGTAGCGGACGGTGAGGGGGTTGCCCAGCAGGGAGCGGATGGTGGCGTGTGTGAGTTCGCCATCGTTCCAGGTGATGTCGACCTCGAATCCGCCGCGTGCGCGCAGGCCGGTGACGTGTCCGTTGGGCCAGGCGCTGGGCAGCGCGGGCAGGAGGTGGATCTCGCCGGCGTGGGATTGCATGAGCATCTCGGCGATGCCGGCGGTGGCACCGAAGTTGCCGTCGATCTGGAACGGCGGGTGCGCATCGAAGAGGTTGGGGTAGACGCCGCCGCCGCCCCATGTCTCGGCGTCGGGGTCGACCAGCGTGAGCATGTTGCCGAGGATGGACAGCGCACGGTCGCCGTCGCGCAGGCGCGCCCAGCAGTTGACCTTCCACGCCATCGACCAGCCCGTGCCCGCGTCGGTGCGCACTTCAAGAGATTTGCGTGCGGCCTCGGCCAGGTCGGGGGTGGCGTCGAGGGTGATGTGGTCGCCGGGGTGCAGGCCGATGAGGTGGGAGACGTGGCGGTGGGTGGGGCTGGGCTCGGTCCACTCGGTGGCGTATTCCATCAGCCGCCCGTCCGAGCCGACGGGGTAGGGCGGCAGACGCTTGAGCGCGTCGGCTGTGCGACGGGTGAAGTCGTCTTCGATCCCCAGCGTCTCGGCGGCGATCAGGCAGCGTGTGAAGATCTCGCGCAGCAGCGCGATGTCCTGCGTGGCCATGATGTCGACGGCGACGTTCTCGCCGGTGGGCAGTTGGAAGAGGTTTTCCGCGGAGGTGGACGGCGCGGTGATGAGCGTGCCGGGCGGGTAGGGGCTGTCGGGCCGCGGGTCTTCTGTGAGGTAGTCGAGCATGAACTGGGCGGCGCCCTTCATGAGCGGGTAGGCGCGGTCGCGGAGGTAATCGGTATCGCCGGTGTAGGCGTAGTGTTCCCAGACGGGCTGACACATCCACACGCCGCCGAACGCCCAGTTGGCCCAGCAGGGGTGACCCTTGCCGAAATCGCCGACGGGATTGGTGGGACGCCAGATGTCGGCGTTGTGGTGGGCGACCCACCCGCCTGCGCCGTAGTTGGTCTTGGCGGTTGCGCGGCCCCGGTCGGCCAGGCCCTCGACATACTCAATCACGG
>JANQJT010000275.1 GCA_028281485.1 Phycisphaeraceae bacterium | reverse complement strand
TTCCTCCCAGGCGCAGTCGTTGCGGAAGACGGGCATGGACGGGAGGCGGGTGAAGGTTTCACGTGCGACGCAGTCGACGCGGCTGTAGCGGTAGGGTTGGTCGTCGCGGGCCGGGCCTGAGCCGAAGAGGGTGATGTCGAACTCGGGCCGATTGGCGAGCCGCTCGGCGACCGATTCGAGTGCGACCTCCGCGCCGCGTACGACGCGGTGCAGACCGGGCAGGGCGAAGGCGATGCGGATCGGTCGGGTCACGGGCTGAACAGTCTCCCGCGGAGGATGTTGACGTTCTGCCTTGCGAGCTGGAAGCGCACGTCGCGCTTGCCGGTGACGAAGCGCCACACGAGTCGCGCCGACCAGACGGCCAGATCCACGGCACGCAGCCAGATCATCGCCAGCCAGCCGTAGCACTTGCGCTGGACGAGGTAGCGGGCGCGCCACTGGAGCTTGCTCCGGTGCAGGGCGGGGAGCTGGTCGGGGTCGGACGAGGCGCCGCCGAGGTGGGTGGTCGGTGGTCCGGGCGCGTAGTGAACACGCCAGCCGTTGCGCCAGACGCGGTGACAGAACTCGATGTCCTCGCCGTAGAAGAAGAAGTCGTCGTCGAGGCAGGCGATCTTGTCGATGACGGTGCGGCAGATGAGCATGAACGCGCCGCCGACCCAGTCGACGTCGCGCGTGGTGGTCATGCGGTCCCACGTCAGGTCGTCGGTGTCGGCCCAGCCGAACAGCCTGGGCAGTTTCCACGGCAGGCCGAGCGATTCGACGGTGGAGCGCAGCGGGTTGGGGAACGTGCGTGTGACGTTCTGTGGCGTGCCGTCGGCGTTGAGGACGAGGCCGGACATGACGCCGATCGTGTCGTCGCGATCCATGACGGCGACGCAGTGCGCCAGGCAGCCGGGATGGACGACGGTGTCGCTGTTGAGCAGCAGGACGTATTGGCAGTCGATCAGTCGGTCGACGCCGGGGTTGTTGCCGCCGGCGAAGCCGAGGTTTTCATCGAGCGGGAGCAGCTCGACCCAGTCGCCGATCGATTCGGCTTCGATGGTTTTGGCGATGGCCTGGGCGGAGCCGTCGTCGGAGTGGTTGTCGACCACGACGACGCGCAACCCCCCCGCCGTCTGCATGGCGTCGCGCTCGGCGATGAGCGAGCGGAGGCAGTCCAACGTGAGGTCGGGCGTGCGGTAGTTGAGGATGACGATGCCGAGTTTCATGTCGTTGAGGTGGCGAGGGGCGCGTGTGTCTGTTCGGTCAGGCCGAGCGTGTGCAGGGCGTCGGTCAGTGCCGCGGCCCAGCCGGCGGATTCGTCGTAGAAGCGCTCGGCGAGCTGCGCGCAGGCGGCGCGACGCGATTCGTAGTGCGCCGCGTCGTCGGCCAGACGTACGATGGCTTCGAGATACCGATCGGTGTTGTCGGGTTCGACGACCTCCGCGGCCGGTTCGACCAGGGACAGCGCGGGACAGACGGGTGAGGTGATGACGGGGCGACCGGCGAGGATCGATTCGACGACGACCTGGTTGAAGCCCTCGGGGCAGTCGCGCCGGGTGGGCACGATGACGGCGTGGGATCGGCTGAACATCTGTTGCATGGTGGGCCGATCGGCGTGGCCGTGGAAGGCGACGTTGGACGGCGCGCCGGCGCGGGCGCGATCGAGGGCGGAGCCTGTGCCGCAGACGTCGAAGGCGAATCGGTCGGGTGCGTCGGCTTCGAGGCGCGCGGCGATGTCGACCAAATCGTCGATGCCTTTTTCCGGTTCGACGCGACCGGCGTAGAGGACGCGGAAGGGCGCGGCGGTGTGATCGGGCGGTTGGATCGCGTCGAACACCTCACGCCGATACGTCGGGACGAAGCAGACGGTCGGCCGCGCGCCGGCCCGGGTCATCTCGTTGATCTGTTCGACGATTTCTTCGGATGCGCAGAGGTTGGTCGCCGCGGCGCGGGCAAAACAGGTGCGGTTGAGCGCGGCGACGGTGCGGGCAACGCGGCCGCGATTCTCGTACTTACCCCAGAACAGCGTGTGCAGCGAGGTGATCAGCTTGATGCCGAACAGCGGAAACAGCGCGGCGATGAACCAGTGCGTGCCACCGGAGATGACGGCGGCGGCGGCGCGGAAGCGGACGGCGCGGGCGAGCATGCCCAGGCCGAAGGCGATCTGACCGAGGTGCCACCGGATGCCGCCGGCGTCGGCCCATCGGACGGGCCGGTTGATGACGGTGATGCGGCCGCGCGTGTCGCGGTCGCGTCGGCCGGGTTGCCAGGCGACGGCGAGGGCTTCGGCGTCGAGCCGCTGGACGACATCGAAGAACATGCCGGAGTAGGTCATGGAGACCTGCGAGGGGTCGTCGCGGCCCAGTGACCAGTGTGTGAACGTGCCGAGCACGTCGCCGGGTCCGGCGGCGTAGAACAGGCGCAGGCGTTTGCGCGCGGTGTTCATGCGTCCGGCGCCGCCTCGGGGAGGTTGGCCGGTCGCGTGACGCGGCGGTAGCGGCGGGTGCGTTTACGCTTGGCGGCGGGGAGGGTCTGGCCGGCGAAGCCGCACAGCGCACCGGAAGCCAGGAGGACGACGGGGTTCTCCATCGCGTTGAGCAGACAGTCGTAGGTGAACAGGAGCAGGACGGCGGCCAGCGCCGCGGCGTAGGCGTAGCGCGGGTCGGTCCACAGGCTGGGCGGCAGGTTTCGCCACAGCAGGAAGATCGGCAGCAGCAGCGCGGCGGTCATGGTGAACAGACCGTACAGGCCGTGCTTGGCGAACTTGATGGTCCACATCGCGTCGGGGATGACCCACATGTCGTTGACCAGGCCGCCCTTGATCTTGGGCATGAATCGGCCGTGCCCGCCGTGGCCGAACATGGGTTTGGCCATGGCGTGCTGTGTCATGGGGCCTTCGCTGTTGAGACGGGTCTTGATGGAGTAGGTGCGTTCGGGGCCGGCGAGCATACGGATGGGGGCAAGGATATCTTCCTTGGGAACGATGTCGGTCGTTCGGACGAACATGTAGAACGGCGCGATGACGATGGCGATGAGGACGATGGGGCGCCACTGCGTGTACGGGTAGCGCAGCATGGCGAGGATGCCGAGCACTAAGAGCATCAGGCCCAGCGCGATCATCGATCGGCAAAAGAGCGTGGTGACAACGAGGAGTGTCATGTAGAGCCACGGCGGCACACCGGCGATGGAGCGGAGACACCGGCTGGTGGCGAGCCAGATGCCCAGCGTCGTGGCCATGACCATCCAGAGGCCGACGGCCAGGCCGTGCTGCATAAAAACGGTGGGTCGCCAGCCGCCCATGCGCATCGTGTCCAGCCAGTTGTGTTGGTGATACCCGTAGACCCAGTTGTGCAGCTGCGGGCTCATCTTCGCTTCGAACAGGCAGAGCGGCACGTAGATCAGGCCGCCGATGAGGATGGCCATCGCCACCTCGCGCACGCCCTCGAAGCTGTTGAAGTAGAGCCTGCCGACCAGGTAGGGCGCGCCCCAGCTGATGACCAGCGCGAAGGACTCGCTGGCGCCGTCGTAGGCGCCCAGGCCGTTGGTGATGGAGCTGAACATCGGCGCGATGCACCACAGCGCCATGGGCAGGTCGAACCAGCGCGGTCGGAAGCGGACGAGGCGATCCATGTCGAAGATGGCGGTCGCCAGGAGCACGCCCATCGTGGTGGCGCTCATCTTCGTGTAGTCGGGCAGGCCGGGCAGGAAGTAGACCATGCGCGGCGGGAGGAACAGCCAGGCGGCGAGGTAGGCGTAGAGCACGGCGCGGCGGTAAGGCTGCGACATGAACAGGAGGATCACCACGGGGATCCAACCGATCATCACGACTGTGCCGACGAAGTTCATGCGTGTTGCGCCTCCGTGGCGGGCGCGGCGCCGGTAAAGACGCGCAGTGCCTGTTCAAAACGATCGGTCGCGTCGTCCCAGGTGTACGCCAGCGCTGTGGCGTGGGCGGCGTCGGACATCGCCTGCCACTGGTCGTCTTCCAGCGAGAGCACGCTGAGCAGGCGGTCGGCCAACGCATCGGCGTCTTCGATGTCCACGAGGTATCCGTTGCAGCCGTCTTCGATGATGTCCATCGGGCCACCGACGCGCGTGGAGACGACCGGGCAGCGGCACGCCATCGCCTCCAGCGGGGGCAGGTGGAATCCCTCGGCCCGCGAGCCGCACAGCCAGACGTCGCACCGGGCGTACAGGTTGCGCAGCGCGTCTTGCGCGGGGTGGCGGATCAGCTTCGCGCCGTCGGGCAGGGGCAGGTCGGGGGTGAGTCGGCCGTGGCCGAAGCAGACGAGGCGCATATCGGGCAGCTGCTCGCGGAGTTTCGCCAGGGCCTTGAGCGAGACGTCGCAGCCCTTGAAGTGCGAGTTGGAGTACATCAGGCCGACGGTCGGGGTGTTGTTCTTGTTGCGCGCGGGGGCGTGGAACTGTTCGGTGTCGACGCTGTTGGGCACGCGGATGACCGCGTCGTCGCCGTATTCGTTGCGCGCCTTGGCTTCGAGCCAGCGGGAGATGGTGATCTTCGAGAGCGACAGCCGCCAGGCGGCCTCGACACGGTCTTCGGGCTGGCCCATCCAACGCTCGTCGTGTTGGATGAAGAAGACCTTGGCGCCTTTCGTGTCGGACAGCGCGTGGGCCCAGTGTGCGGTTTCCCACCAGGTGGCGATGACGACGTCGCCGTCGGGCACGTCGCCGTCAATGATCGGGCGGTAGCGGTCGATGACGCGGTGGTCGAGCCGGTAGGGATCGAGGTGGCTGCCGCGGACGCGTGGGCCGACGGGCCACTCACCCTGTGTGAGGCGCCACTTGATGCGTCGGCGCAGCGACCAGCGCTCGGCGGGGAGTGAGATAATCGTGACGTCGTGTCCGCGTGCGCGCAGGCGGTCGGCGTAGATGGCGATCACGCGTGTGCCGCCGTCGTTGCTGGGGTGTTTGTGGAGGAAGGTGATCTTCATGAGCCGTTGATCGCGGCGATGTGTGTCTTCAGCCTGTCGGCGAGCTGGGCGACCCAGCGGTCGCGGTTGAAGTGTTCGCGTGCGTGTTGCCAGCCCGCCTTGCCGATGCGGGCACGGAGTTCGGTGTCGTTGAGCAGTTCGACGCAGCGGTCGGCGAAGGCGTGTGGATCGTCGGCGATGAACAGGTGCTCGTTGTCTTTTGCGCCCAGGCCGTCGCAGCCCATGGCCGTGGAGACGACGGGGCATCCGCCGGCGAAGGCGTCGAGGATCTTGATGCGCGTGCCGGTGCCGAACCGAATGGGCGCCAGCGAGAGGGTCATGGCGCTGAGTGCTTCGGGGACTTCTTTAACGAAACCGATGCGTTCGATGTTGGTGGCGTCGGCCAGGATCGCTTCGGCGGCGCGGCCGATGGGCCCGATGAGCACGAGCCTGGCGGCGGGCTGAGATGCAAGAACGCGCGGCCAGACGTGGTCGATCAGCCACCGCAGGCCGTCGACGTTTGGCGCGGCGGCAGACTGTGAGAAGTTGCCGACGAAGCCGAGCGTGGGCGCGGCGGGTTGCCTCGTCGGGCAGGTGTCGGGCGTGTCGACGGTGTTGGGCGCGATAAAGACGTTGTCGGGCGGGAAGGCGGCGGCGTCGCCGGACTGACAGAGATAGACCTCGTGTGCGTTGGAGGCGGCGGCCAGCTCGTAGCGCTGGAGCTTGGCGACGTCACGACGCGTGCGATCGTCGACGTACTCGCCGGTGTCCAGTTCGATGCGCCGCTGCACGCGGATGTGTTCGGGGTCGTCGATGTCGAGCAGGAGTCGGGGGTGACCGAGGACGCCGGCGAAGTGGGCGAAGTCGACACGGTAGGCGAAGACGGCGTCGAAGGATTCGGGTTGCAGCTCGGCGACACAGGCGCGCGTGTCGGTCGTGTCGTAGTCCAGCGCGAGGCGCGGCCGCGGGTTGAACCGGTCGTCCCACCAGAGGCGCAGGCGGCTGCGCCTGGACTTGGGCGGGTTCTTGACGGGCACGACGGTCATGTCGAACGGGCAGGGCTCGTCGGAAGGCTTACCGAATAGCACGGCGGTGACGTCGGCGATGCGGTCGAGCGCGCGCAGCCACATCATCTGTCGCTGCAGGTGACCCGCCCCGCCGGCCCAGGGCGATCCTGCGCCGACGTAGAGCACGCGCGGCCGCGGCGCACCGGACGCATCGGCGGCGGGTGTCGTGTTGTGCGTGTGCGTGGTGGTCACGGCGTGGGCATGGTGGTCACGGCGTGGGCATGGGTTTGACCGCGGCGCAGGCGAGCAAGCGCCAGCTGCGCGTGTCGAGGGGTTTTTTCATCACGGCCTTCGAGCCGTAGTGCAACGCGGTGCGGCGCTGGGCGCTGTTGAACGCCCACCAGCCGCAGTCGAGGAGGAACTGGTACCTGGCGTCGGGGTTGTCGCCGGCGCGCCAGTGCTGGGTCTTGTCGAACGGGATGTCGACGCCGCGCTTGCGCTGCGCGTTGAGGGCGGCGGTGCGCATCTTCTCGATCTGCAGGTCGCTGGCGCCGGCGCAGATCGAGTCGTCGTGCAGGCGGACGCGGAGGAAGATCGATTCGAGGTTGACGAGCTTGCCGACTTCGGCGAGGCGGAGGATGAGGTCGAGGTCTTCGGCGGGCCAGGTATCGGGGTCGTAGCCGCCGACCTGTTCGAAGGCGTCGCGTCGCATCATCAACAACGAGTGGATCATCGGGGTATGGGCGACGAGGGCCCACTGTTCGATGGTGTCGTGGTCGCGCGGGCCGTGCAGTCGTGTGAGGATGCGGCTGCGCGCATCCATGAGCTGCCAGTCGCCGCCAACGCAGACGCACTCGGGGTGTGTGTCGAGGTAGTCGACCTGAATCTGGAAGCGATCGGGCAGGGAGATGTCGTCGGCGTCCATGCGCGCGATGAGCGAGCCGCGCGCCACGGCGTAGGCGTCCTGCAGTGCGCCGACCATACCGGTGTTGGGGCGACTGATCACACGCACGCGCGGGTCGGCGGCCTCGTACGCGCGGAGGATGGCTTCGGAGCCGTCTTTGGAGCCGTCGTTGGTGGCGATGAGTTCGAAGTCGTCGTAGGTCTGTTGCAACACGCTGTCGATCGCCTCGCGCAGGTAGCGCTCGGCGTTGTAGACGGGCATCAGGACTGAGACGCGGGGGTCGGTCACGCGGCGGTTTCCTTGTTGCGACGGGGGTTGTCGTCGTTC
>JANQJT010000231.1 GCA_028281485.1 Phycisphaeraceae bacterium | reverse complement strand
GTTGTTGCTTCTTGGTTTCGTACTTGTCTTTGAGCTGGTTGGTGGTCAGGAGGGGGGTGTGGACGTGGTAGAAGGAGAGGACGGCGAGGAAGGGTTGGTCTTTGTTGTCGGTGATGAAGTTGATGGTTTCGTCGGCGAGTCGGTAGGGGAGGTACTCGCCGGTGGGGCCTTCTTTGAGGCGGGGGTTGTTGTAGGGGGCGAAGTAGCGTCCGCCGCCTGAGTGGGGGTAGCCCTTGTCGGTGCCGCCGACGTTGATGTCGTATCCCTGGCGTTCGGGCCAGAGGTCGGGGGTTTCGCCGAGGTGCCACTTGCCGGCGAAGAAGGTCTTGTAGCCGACGGGTTTGAGTGCCTCGGCGAGGGTGATCTCGTCGGCGGGCATCTTGTGTTGCATCGCGGCGGGATTGAATCGGGCGGTGCGTTTGGCGCCGAACCAGTCGGTGGCGTCGCGGCGGGAGGGGTAGCGGCCGGTCTGGATGGCGAAGCGTGATGGTGAGCAGACGGGGCACGCGGCGTAGCCGTCGGTGAAGGTCATGGCGGAGCGCGCCAGCGCATCGATGTTGGGTGTTTCGTAGAAGGTGTGGGGGTTGTAGGCGCCGATGTCCATGTAGCCGAGGTCGTCGACGACGATGATGAGGAAGTTGGGGTGGTTGTTCTCGGCGCGGGCTGATGTGGCGGGGGATTGTGCCTGGCAGGCGGCGGTGAGGGCGGCGGCGGCGATGAGGCATAGGGTGCGTGTGGTTTTGTGGATCATGTCGGTCCTCAAGTTTGGTTTTGTGCTTTGGGGGCGGTTCATTTTAGACAAAATGAGGGGAATCGTGCGAGAGCTGGGCGGCACGGGGGTTTGCGTGTGTTGATCGTTGTGGGGGCAAGGGTTAGCATGATTGATTCTGTTTGGTGCAAATCGATTTAGGTCATGAACGAGAGGTCAGGACTATGACGACGGCCGCGAGCGAAGTCTTACATAAGCGTGCGTACGGGAACATCGTGGAGACGGTGTTTAATACGCCGATGGTTCAGCTGAACAAGCTGATTACGGACGCGACGGTGTGGGTGAAGTGTGAGTTTTTCAACCCGCTTGCGAGCGTGAAGGACCGTATCGGCCGCGCGATGATCGAGGCGGGCGAGCGTGACGGTCACATCAAAGAGGGGACGGTGATCGTCGAGCCGACCAGCGGTAACACGGGTATCGCGCTGGCGTTTGTCTGCGCGGCGAAGGGTTACAAGCTGGTGTTGACGATGCCGGAGAGCATGTCGCTGGAGCGTCGGGGTCTGCTGCGTGCCTTGGGTGCGGAGCTGGTGCTGACGGAGGCGGCGAAGGGGATGAAGGGTGCGATCGAGAAGGCGGGTGAGCTTGTTGCCGAGCAGGACAACGCGTGGATGCCCCAGCAGTTTGAGAACCCGGCGAACCCGGCGATCCACGAGGCGACGACGGGTCCGGAGATCTGGGAGGCGAGCGGTGGGAACATCGACGCGATCGTGGCCGGCGTGGGCACGGGCGGGACGATCACGGGTGTGACGCGTTACATCCGTCAGCACAACCCGGACTTCCAGGCTTATGCGGTGGAGCCGGAGCATTCGCCGGTGATCAGCGGCGGTGATCCCGGGCCGCACAAGATTCAGGGGATCGGCGCGGGTTTCATCCCGGGCAACTGTGACACGTCGCTGCTGAACGGTGTGGTGCGGGTGACGAACGACGAGGCGTTCGATTGGGGTCGTCGGATCGCCAAGGAAGAGGGCGTCTTCGGTGGTATCTCGACGGGTGCGAACGCGTGTGCGACGGCGCGGGCGATCGAGCAGTTCGGGCTGAAGGGCAAGCGGATCGTGACGATCGGCTGCTCGTTCGGCGAGCGTTACCTGTCGACGCCGATGTTCGAGGGGTTGGCGACGTGAGGGAAAAGGTAACCACAGAGACACAGAGTCACTGAGGTCTGATTGAATAGAAAATGCCAAGGCGCGGCCCGGATGGGCCGCGTTTTTTGTGTTGGATTGGTTGGAACCCCCGGAAAGAACCCCCTCGGAAAGAATCCCCGGGCAGAGCCCGGGGCTAACGGCGGAGGGGAGCGGTCAGATGAGTTGTTCGATGATGGTGTTGGCGAGTTTTTGGCCGCGGGGTGTGAGGGCGAGGTGGGTGTCGGAGTAGCGGAGCAGGCCCTGGGCGGCGAAGCGGTCGAGGGTTTGTTGGCGGGGGGTGTCGACGTGGTCGGTGATCCAGCGGAGGGAGATGCCGTCGGTGAGGCGGAGGCGGAGCATGAGTTGTTCGCCGATGGAGTCGGCGTGTGGGAGGGTTTCGAGGTCCTGTATGGGGGGGAGGCCGGTTGAGGCGAGGTACTTGCCGAGGTGTGGGATGTTTTTCCAGCGTGTGCCTGCGAGGTGTCCGGAGGCGGATGGGCCGAGGGCGAGGTAGTTGTCGTTGAGCCAGTAGGCGAGGTTGTGTCGGCAGCGGCGTGAGGGGCGGGCGAAGTTGGAGATTTCGTATTGATCGAAGCCGGCGTCGGTGAGGCGGGTGATGGTGTGTTGGAACATGTCGGCTTCGAGGTCGTGTGCGATGGGTGTGACGCGGCCGAGGTCGAGCTTGGTGGTGAGGGGGGTGTTGGGTTCGTAGGTGAGTGCGTAGCAGGCGAGGTGTGTGGGGTCGAGGTCGAGGGCGGTGTTGAGGTCGGCGTCCCATTGGTCGAGGGTCTGATGGGGGATGGCGTAGATGAGGTCGAGGTTGATGTTGTGGATGTCGGCGTTGTGTGCGGCGTCGACGGCGCGGGGGACGTTGTCGGGGTCGTGCCAGCGTTCGAGTGTTTTGAGGTGGTTGGTGTTGAAGGATTGTGCGCCGATGGAGAGTCGGTTGACGCCTGCGTCTGCGAGGGCTTGCAGGAGGGTTGGGCCTGTGGGTGTGACGAGTGTTTCGGGGTTGGCTTCGACGGAGAACTCGATGGTTTGTGAGAGGTCGAGGTGGGTGTGGAGGGCGTCGAGGAT
>JANQJT010000336.1 GCA_028281485.1 Phycisphaeraceae bacterium | reverse complement strand
GGCCGGCGGCGACTACGGCATGGGCTCCAGCCGCGACTGGGCCGCCAAGGGCACGTACCTGCTCGGCGTCCGCGCCGTGATCGCCGAGAGCTTCGAGCGCATCCACCGCTCCAACCTCGTCGGCATGGGTGTGCTGCCGCTGGAGTTCCCCGAAGGCCAGTCCGCCGCGTCGCTCGGCCTCGACGGCACCGAAACCTTCGACATCGCCATCGACGACCGCGTCGAACCGCGCCAAACACTCACCGTCACCGCGACGAAGGAAGACGGCACCACCGTCAGCTTTGATGCCGTCTGCCGCATCGACACGCCCGTCGAGGTCGAGTACTACCGCAACGGCGGCATCCTCCACACCGTCCTCCGCAACATCGTCACCGGCGCATAACGACAAACCCACTCACCCAATAAAAAACCCACGGAGCTTGTCCGTGGGTTTTTTACAACTGGGTCTTTGCAGTGATTACTGCGGGATCGACGGCACATCGACACCCTCGGCTGCCTTCTTGGCGGCCTCCAGCGTCTTCTTCAAGTCCTCGGCCTGCTTCTTGAGCGCCTCGTCATCCTTCACCGTGTCCATCAGCTTCTTCATCGACGCCTCGGCATCGTCAAACTTCTTATCGCTGATCGCCTTCTCGACCTCGGTCATCAACGTCTTGGCTTCGGTCTGCACGTCCACCGGCTCGTCGCTGCCGCACCCGACGACGAACATCGCCATCGCCAATGCCGCTACACAACCTACTGTCCATTTCATGGTCCTGCTCCTTGTTGCTTAGCGTGACCCTGTATTCACGCATCATATCTTAGTCGTTTTTCTGTCCGCCGCGTTGCGGAAAACCCAAAACACCTATTCTGCCACCCCTGCCACGATCTCAGGCATGGGTATTATCGTACACCCAAGGGACGTCGCATCGGTAAGACTTTTCATGACATTCACTGCACATCTGCCGGTGCGGCGCATCGGCGACCGGGCTAGCGACACGACGCGGGTCGGGTAACATATCGGCCATGACACGATTCGCCCTGATCCTCCTTGTCCTGCTCGGGCTGCTCGGCATCGCCACGACCGATGCGATCGCCCAGGGCAGCAACCCGCTTGAACAGATAGTCCAACAATCCGAAGACGCCGCGGAATCGAAGCAAGAAGACGCAGCAGAATCCAAGAAAGAAGGCGCCTCTTCGCTGGTGCTCCCGCGTGTGCAGTGGCTGCGCGACTTGTGGCCCGAGTCGATGCGCGGCGAAGAGAGCCGGGCCTTCGGCGTCGAGCACTGGCAGTGGACCTGCCTGTTCTTCCTCGTGCTCGTCGGTGTCATGCTCGACTTCACCGTGCGCACGCTGCTCAAGCTCTTCATCCACCGCGTCGTCGCCGCCAAGCAGGGGCACGCCAAGCGTGAGTCCATCGTGTTGGCCGTGCGACCGCTCGGCCTGTTCGCCTCGGCCGTGTTCTGGGTGGTTGTCTTGAAGACCAACATCCTCGACTTCGACGCCGCCGAACTGCCCGTGCGCATCCTGCTCGGCGCTGCGCAGGTCTTCGCCGTGCTCAGCGGCGTGTGGGCGGCGTGGCGACTGACCGACCTCTTTGCCGAGGTCATGATCTCCCGCGCCTCCAAGACCGAGACGAAGTTCGACGACGTCGTCTACCCCCTGCTCCGCAAGACCGTCAAGATCTTCATCATCCTCTTCGGCGTGATCTACGGGGCCCAGAGCCTCAACCTGCCCATCGCGCCGCTGGTGGCCTCGCTCGGCGTCGGCTCGCTCGCCTTCGGCCTGGCGGCGCGCGACACGATCGAGAACTTCTTCGGCTCCGTCGCCGTCGTTATCGATCGCCCCTTCAGCGTCGGCGACTGGGTCGTCGTCGGGGAAACCGAGGGCATCGTCGAAGAGATCGGCTTCCGCTCCACACGCGTCCGAACCTTCTACAACTCCCTGGTCACCGTCCCCAACGCCAACCTCGTCCGCGCCGTCGTCGACAACTACGGCCAGCGCAAGTACCGCCGCTGGAAGACGCACATCGGCGTGCAGTACGACACGCCCCCGGAGAAGATCGTCGCCTTCACCGAGGGCATCCGCGAGCTCGTCCGCACACACCCCTACACACGCAAGGACTACTTCCAGGTCTACCTCAACGAGTTCGCCGACTCCGCCCTGAACATCCTCATCTACATCTTCCACGAGGTGCCCGACTGGTCCACCGAGCTGCGCGAACGCGAACGCCTCTTCCTCGACATCATCCGCCTCGCCGACCGACTCGGCGTGCAGTTCGCCTTCCCCACCCAGACCATCCACCTGTTCAAGGAAGAGCACGGCGATCCCGCCTCGCAGTACCAGACGCCCGGCTCCATGGCCGAGCGACGCAGCCAGGTCACCGGCATCCGCACCGCACAGGAGATCATCTCCAACCAGCGCTGGCTGCAGGACAAGCCCGGCCCCGTCGAGTTCAAGGGCGGCCCGCTCTTCGTCGAGATCGATCCCGCCACCGGTCAGCCCCTCGATCCTTCCTACAAGACACAGATCGAAGACCGCACCGCCGGCGGATAACACGCACACCCCTTCCCTCTGCATTTTCTGCAATTACTTGCAACAGCGACGCCGGTTGTCGTCTAATAGGCTGGAGCCGCACCGCTTTCAAAGGGGCATCACGATGAAACGATGGACAACGGGGCTGCTGGTTCTCACGCTGACGACGATCGCAATGGGCTGTTCGGTGGACCTGGGTCTCGACGAGGTCTCAACGCGAATCGGAACCGATGAGGTCAAGGTCGTCTTGCAGGAGCCGGTCGGCAGCGACCCGCTGGCTGACCACCCGGCAACCTGGACATCCGACGAGGCGCTGCCTGTCGCCGGCGCCCTGCGCATCGAACCCCACGCGTTCACCCTCCGCGTGGTGTACGCGGGCGAGACCGGGTCGCGGTGGTACTCGACCAACGTGCGTTTCGAAGACTGGCAGCGGCACGAAGACAAGCTGGTCTTCGCCCAGCCCGCCGGCCGCATCGAGCTGCGCCTCGGTCCCGATGGCGACCTCTACCAGGGGCCCTGCCTCGTCATCCCCAATCGTGACCTGTTCGACGCCTACGCCCATCGCTTTGACGGCCCGCTTCAGACACAACACGTCTTGGCCCTGATCTTCCACCAAACCGATCCGGAGTATCTCGATGCTTTGTCGGCCCACGGCCACCGCATCAGTTGGCAGACGGCGGTCGAACTCGCGCAAAGGCGCATCCCCGCCGACTACGTCCACGCCATGCGACGCCTGCCCCAACCCGCACCGACCCCGGTCGTCCACCACGAGGACACCGAAACCCTGCCCCCGTTGCCGACGTTTACCGCCGACGAGATCACGAAACTGCACTTCCGCGGTGTGAAACCCGAGTTCATCCGCGGCCTGCGTGAAGCCGGCTACCGCTTCAACACCGACGAACTGATCAAACTCAAGTTTCGCGGCGTCACCGCGGCGTTCGCCCGAGACATGGTCATGCCCGGTCACCCACGCTACACCGCCGACGAACTGGTCAAACTCAAGTTCCGCGGGGTCTCCCCGACCTACGTCACCGGCATGCACGACGCCGGCTACCACTTCTCTACCAAGGACTTGATCAACCTCAAGTTCCGTGGCGTGACCGTCGCGTTCGCACGCGGCTATCGTCAGGCCGGCTACGCGTTCGACGCCGACGACCTGATCAACCTGAAGTTCCGCGGCGTCACCCCGCAGTACGCCGCGGCCATGGCGGACGAGCGCTACGACCCACTCACCGCCAAGGAACTGATCGACTTCGAGTTCCGCGGTGTCGATCCGGCCCTGGTACGCGAGCTGCGCACGCAATAAAAAACACCCGACCAAGCGGGTGTCTCGTGTGCGTGTTTGTATCTGCGATTACAGCGATCGGAACACCGACGGCGACTGCGGGCCGTGCCGTTGCGGCTCGAAGTTCTGACTGGCCAGGAACACCGAGTTGCTCGCCGCCTGCGCAAGCTGCGCCAGGGCGGTCTTCTGCGAATCGTTCAGGTTGATGAACTTCAACCCGTAGAGGAATCGCCGCCAGCCCGTCTTGCGAAGCCACGCCACCTGCACCTGGATCGGCACCTCGATGTCCTGCCAACGCAGCGTGAAGTGCGCGAACGCGTTGTCCTTCAGCTGCATCGGGCCCTTGCGGTACATGCGGGCGCCGTGCGACGACAGGTCCACGACCGTGCCGTACACCTTGCCGGCGTGGATACACTCGAGGTACTCGGTCTTGACGCGGCCGAACTTCCGCTTGTCGCTGGCCTGCTCGGACGCGTCGTGTCCCGCGCGGGTTTCGGTCACCGGTGTGTTGACGGATGCGTGGTCCATATGAACTGTATCGACTCACCGGGTAAGGGGGTTAACACGTCCTCGAAGAGATTTACAGGACCGATAAACACTTCAATAGGTCGTGCCGCACGGGCGAGATATGAATCGCGAGCGCACAAAAAAATACGGGCGACCCAGTCGGGCCGCCCGTCACAGTCATTGGCACAGATTCTTCGGCCGTTTTATCGGCCGATCCGATCAGCCCAGGCCGATCATCGACGCGATCTGCGAGCCGAACTTCACCGCCACGCCCGCGAACACGACCGACACGATCGAGATCAGCTTGATCAGGATGTTCAGCGACGGACCCGAGGTGTCCTTGAACGGGTCGCCTACGGTGTCGCCCACGACGGTCGCCTTGTGGTTCTCCGAGCCCTTGCCGCCCAGGGCGCCGGCCTCGATCCACTTCTTGGCGTTGTCCCACGCGCCGCCGGCGTTGGCCATGAAGATCGCCACCGCGAAGCCGCACACCAGCGCACCGGCCAACATGCCCATCACGCCCGGCACGCCCAGGATCAGGCCCACCAGGATCGGCACGATCACCGCCATCAGTGACGGGACCACCATCTCCTTGAGCGCGCCGCCGGTCGAGATCGACACGCACGCCGCGTAGTCCGGGAACGTCTTGCCCTCAGCCTCGACCTCGTAAGGCCAGGCCAGCGGGTCGCCGATCTGTTCGTCGGTCATGCCGCTCTTCTTGAACGCCGCCTTCATGATGCCGAACTGACGACGGCACTCACCCATCATCGCGAACGCCGCGCGACCCACCGCGTTCATCGTCATCGCACAGAACACCATCACCAGCATCACGCCGATGAACAGGCCGCCGAGGACCTGTGGGTTGACGAGGGTCACGTTGTAGAACTCCAGCAGGTCCGGCACCGAGGCATCGGTAACCGACGCGTTACCGAACATCTCGGTCCACTTGACGGCGCTGGCCGATTCGGGGGCGTTCGAGACCAGGTCGCCGAGCTGTACCTTGACGGTGATGATGTAGGCCGCCAGCAGGGCCAGCGCGGTCAGCGCCGCCGAGCCGATGGCGAAGCCCTTGCCCGTCGCCGCGGTCGTGTTGCCCAGCGAATCGAGCATGTCGGTCTTCTCACGGACCGACGGGTCCTGGTGGGTCATCTCGGCGTTGCCGCCGGCGTTGTCGGCGATCGGGCCGTACGCGTCGGTCGCCAGCGTGATCGCCAGCGTCGAGAGCATGCCGACCGCGGCCACGCCCACACCGAACACGCCCAGCAGGAAGTTGTCGCCACCACCCGCGGCGACAAACGCCACGAGGATCGCCACGACCGTCGTGATCAGCGGGATCCACGTCGAGATCATGCCCTCGGCGATACCGGAGATGATCACCGTCGCCGGGCCGGTCTCGGCCTGCTTGCTGATGCGCTGCGTCGGGGCGTGCTCGTAAGAGGTGTAGTACTCGGTGCCGTAGGCGATCACCAGGCCCGCGATCAGGCCCGCGGCGATCGAGATCCAAAGACCCCACCAGCACACCTGTGTCGCGTCTTCGGGCAGGCCGACGTTGATGTCTTTCAGCAGCAGGTACAGCAAGCCGCCGGCGCAGATGATGAATAGCACACTGGCGAGGTACACGCCGCCGTGCAGCGCGTGAAGCAGCTGCTTCATCGTCGCGTTCTCTTTGGTCTTCACGGTGAACACCGCGACGATGGCACAGAGGATGCCCAGGCCCGCCAGCGCCGCCGGCGCCGCGACCAGGTTCATACCGCCCTGCGCCAGGTCCAGGCCGTACGCCGCGGCCGCGGCCAGCGCCGCCGACGCGAGGATCGAACCGTAGTAGGACTCGTAAAGGTCGGCGCCCATGCCGGCCACGTCGCCGACGTTGTCGCCCACGTTGTCCGCGATCGTCGCGGGGTTGCGGGCGTCGTCTTCGGGGATGCCCGCTTCGACCTTACCCACAAGGTCCGCACCCACGTCCGCGGCCTTGGTGTAGATGCCGCCGCCCACACGCGCGAACAGCGCCTGAAGCGACGCACCCATCGCGAAGCTCAGCGTCACCGTCGTCAGCTCGACCAGCGTGAACTCACCGATCGCGTTGAGCACGATGAACCAGACGGAGATGTCCAGCAGCGCCAGACCCGTCACGCACAGGCCCATCACGGCACCCGCGCGGAACGCGACCTTCAGGCCCGCGTTCAAGGATTCCTTGCAGGCGTTGGCCGTACGGGCCGACGCGTTGGTCGCCGTCTTCATGCCCAGGTAACCGCAGATGCCGCTGAGCACCGAAGCGACCGGCACACCCAGCGCCGTCAGCTTCGCCTGCATCCCGCCGAACGCCATCATCAGCAGCACCACCGCCAGCGCCGCGACCACCGCGTACACCACCTTGGCCTGGCGACCGAGATACGCGTAAGCGCCCTCGCGCACGGCCTGGGCGATGCGGATCATCTCATCCGTGCCCTCGGAGTGGCTGACCACCGAGCGGTAGAACATGAACGCCGTGATCAGCGCGAGCACCGCACCGACCGGCGCCAGGAACCACAACGCCGGGATGCCGGCCTCGGCCGCGGCCGCGACCTGCTGCTGCGCTTCGTTGAGTGTCTCGTTTACCTCGGATGGATCCTGCGCCAGTGCGAGGCCGGCGCTGCCGGCGACAGCCGCAAGAGAAGCTAAGACCCGACCAGTCATCTTGAACGCTTGCATGGTGGTGTGTCTCCTAACCACTGCGATTCGTTAGGGGCGGGGTCACACCACGCAGGTCGTGACACGCCCGGTTATCTTGAAAGACCCAGGTTCTGGGGCGGATAGAATATCCGGAAGGATACAAACAGACAATGAAGTCCAGATTTTGGTTGAAACGGCCCAATAAACCGAAAATCGGCAGATCCGCCTTTTTGACATAAAAAAAGGGATCACGACGGCTTCAACCGTGTGATCCCTGTTTTTTGACGCGTTCAGGGTTGGCCAGCCTCATGCGTCCCTGGATGCGGTCCTTCGCATGCGCCCGGCCTGACCTTCCCTGGTTCGGCCTTCCCACCTCGCGATGGGGTGATCTTCTGTTTTCAGACGCCGGCTTTAATACACCAGCGCCACCGCGTCCTCCACCTGCTCGATGACCTGGCGGACATTGAACGGCTTGCGGAGGAACGAATCGAAGCCCTTGCTCTGCAACTGGTGCGCCTGGCCGTCGGTGAGCTTGTTGCTCATCGCGATCACCTGCGTCAGCTGAAGGTCGGCGTTGTCCTTGATGGCCTTGCAAAGCTGCATCGCGTCCACGTCGGCGATGTGCACATCCAACAGCAACACGTGCGGACGGAACTTCTCGCACTCCACGCCCGCGGCGAAACCCGTGCCCGCCGCACGCACGTCGTAGTTCGCCTGCTCGCTGAGCACGCTCGTCAGGGTCTCAACAACCTGTGAATCGCTGTCGACGATCAACACGCGCGTCTGACCGCTGCGCAGCCCGTCGAGCGGGATGTGATGCTGCTTCATGAATCGGACCAGCGCGTTCAGCGGGATGCGGCGGTCCTTGCTCCCCGGGATGCGATATCCGCGAAGCTGACCGGAGTCGAACCACTTGCTGACGGTCCGCGGTGCAACGTTGCAGATCTTCGCCACCTCGCCGGTGGTCAATACATCTTTCTGGCGTGGCATATGGCTAACCCTCTCCAAAGGGATCGTCATTGAGCGATCCGGCAATACTGGTATCGGCGCAGCGGCGGGGGGCATTAACCCGATCCAGACATTTTGTAAACTTGTAATCCTCGAATTCGCCCCGTTATCGGCGGATTCCATGATCGCCCCTCACGCTCCCTGAATCGCGGGGGCGCATCGCCTCTTATCCCGCTCAGACGGTTTAAAAAGGGCAAATCCGTGCTGTCTGTACCGATTGCAACGACTGGAGGGCTTTTTTGGCTTGAATCAACTTAAATCGTGATATCCAACTCCAGGTTGAATATACTTTTGCTCCCCCCTGATCCGTGAGGTACGTTTTTTATCCACCCCAGACCCTCCGGGCGTAACTCGGAATGGAAGAAAGTTGATCGCCATGAACATGTCGACCCTGTCCCTTCGCTTCTGCACGCTGTTGCTCGCAGGGGGGCTGACCCTCGCAGCCGTCCCCAGCCAGGCCCACGCCCAGAACCTGCCCACTCAGCGACTCGCGTTCTACACCACCATGGGTGACTTCCTCGTTGAGATGTTCAGCGACACACCCATCGCCAACGACAACATGCTCACCTACGTCAACTCCGCGCGGCAGGACGGCAACGTCTTCCATCGCAGCGTGAACGTGTTCACCGCCGGCGTTGATGTTATCCAGGGCGGCGCGTTCTTCTGGGACGACCAAACCAGGTGGAACGCTCAACCCACAGACGCGCCCATCAACGACGACTCCGAAGCGACCCATTCCAACGTCTTCGGCACCATCGCCATGGCTGAGAACGCCGCGGGATACACCAACCAGTGGTTCATCAACATGGGCGACAACTCCGTGCTCGACGGCGACTTTACCGTCTTCGGCAACGTCACCGAAGGCATTACCGTCGCCCAGAACATCTTCGCTCAGCCCACCGTCAATCTCGGTGCCCTCTTTACCGACCTGCCCTTCGAAGACGGGAAAAACTCGCCTCCCGACCTGGTGGCGACTGTTGACGAATTGATCGTAGTCGACGTGGTCGTCGCGCTCGGCGACGCCGACTTCAGCAACGTCCTCAACTCAGCCGACATCGATGCGACCTACGCCCAGGTCGGTGTCAACCGCGGCGCGGAGAACATCCTCTTCGACACCGACCGCGACGGCGGCATCACCGATCAGCAGGACATCGACACGCTCGTCCGCGACATCTTCCACACCGAGTACGGCGACACCAACCTCGACGGCAAGGTCAACCCCACCGACCTGGCCGACCTCACGCTCAACTGGCTGGGCACAGGCAAGACCTGGGCCGAAGGCGACTTCAACGGCGACGGTCTGGTCAACCCAACCGACCTGGCCGACCTGACACTCAACTGGCTGTTCGACAACGGCGCAGCCCCCCAGACACCCCCTGCCACCGTCCCCGAACCCGCCAGCCTCGCCCTCTTGGCGCTCGGCGGACTGGCCCTGATCCGTCGCCGGTAAACACCCCGCATCGATCGACCAAGCCCGGCGACCACCGGGCTTTTTTTATAGGACAACCCCGCAATCGTCCGTGACAAACCCGCCTTTATCGGCGTCATATACAACGACCGTTTGTACGGATTGATATCACTCATATTGCCGCTGTTTTTACGAGATATCCTTGATCGCCCCTGTTTCATGGGATACTGTTTGACACCCCGCAGCACACGGAGGAGAGAGGCCGTACCTTCCATGCACACACACGCGTTTAAATCACTACTGATGACGTGCGCCGTTGTCGCGCTGTTCTTCACATCGCACACCGCCGGTGCCGCGGTCAATCAGCTCCGCTTTGAGACCGATCTCGGCGCCTTCGCCGTCGATCTCTACAACGACACCCCCATCGCCGTGGCCAACCTGCTGAGCTACGTCGATTCGGGCTTCTACGACGACACCGTCATCGATATGAAGGGCGTGCTCAACGCCAACGAGAGCCCACCCATCTTCCCCGATGCCGACATCATCCACGGCGGCACCGCCGACTCCTCCCTCACCGTCAAGCCCACCGGCACCCCCATCATCAACACCACCGAACGCTTCCACTCCAACACGCCCGGCACCTTCGCCATGGACGAGTTTTTCGGTTTCTACGCCGCCCAGTGGCAGATCAACGTCAACGACAACTCTCACCTCGACGGCACGCTCACCGTCATCGGCGACGTCAGCAAGGGCATGTCCGTCGTCGACACCATCTGGGGCCTCGACGCCTACGACGTCCTGCCCGGCGTGGGCGATCCGTTCTACAACATGCCCCTGGAAGACCTCGACGGCGACACCGGCACACACCTGCCCAGCGAGTACGTCGTCATCCACTCGGTCCTGCGTAACGGCGACACCGACGAAGACGACAACCTCGACGCCGACGACATCGACACCCTGTACGACAACGCCGGGGCGACCGACATCCTCTACGACATCGCCCTCGACCACGGCACGTCCGACGCCGGCGATGTCGACGCCCTCGTCCGCGACATCTTCTTCACCGAATACGGCGACGGGAACCTCGACGGCAAGGTCAACCCCACCGACCTGGCCGATCTGACACTCAACTGGCTCGGCAGCAACAAGGGCTGGGCCGACGGCGACTACAACGGCGACGGTCTGGTCAACCCCACCGACCTGGCCGAGCTCACGCTCAACTGGCTGTTCGACAACGGCCTGGGCGCACAGACCGCGCCCGCGACCATCCCCGAACCGGCCAGCGTCGCGCTGCTCGCGCTCGGCGGCATCGCGCTGCTGCGTCGGCGTCGCTGATCCCTTTCTTTCCCGACACCCCGCACCCCGATCGGCTATAAACCATCGGGGTTTTTCAATCCCGGCAAAGGAGCAACACCATGCAAGTCATGATCGATCTGTGTGTCGTGCCGATCGGCGTGGGCGTCAGCGTCAGCCGATACGTCGCCGCGTGCCAGCGTATCCTCGACGAAGCGGGGCTCAAGCACCAACTGGGCCCTTATGGCACAACGATCGAGGGCGAGTGGGACGCCGTCTTCGAAGCCGTGCGACGGTGCCACGAAACACTGCACGACATGGGTGCGCCGCGTCTGTTCTCGACGCTCAAGGTCGGCACCCGCACCGATCGCGAGCAGACCATCGAAGACAAGCTCGACTCGGTCCGCGCGAAACTGCAATAGACCGCTCTTTTTTCTTGAACCATCGCAGCCCACCTGAGACGATGGTTTCGGCCGAGCCCACGCGCGTGCCGACCCGGTCAACGACACGGAGATGCAGGAAGCTACACGCCGCCAAGAAGGTGGTCCGATGGTCATCCGCACAAAACAAGGCTGGCGATTCACACTCATCCGACCCGGTGCGCAGCGCGTCTACCTCATCGGCGACTTCCGCGCCGAACGCATCACCGTGCAAATGACGCGCGTCGGCTCGGACCTGTTCCAGGTCGAACTCACCCTGCCCCCCGGCGAATACCACTTCCGCTACTGCGCCGATGGCAAGTGGATCACCGACTACGCCGCGTTCGGCGTCGAAAAGCGACTCGACGGAGACTTCGACTCCGTCCTCTACGTGCCCGACACCGCCCAGCCTCCCGTGGCGCCCTCGCGTCTCACGCCCGATCGCCTCGCCCGCCCAATGAGCATCGAGCAATGATCCTGCCCCATTTCGCATCAACTCCTTGCACCCGCGCGGGTATTCGCTAGCGTGGTCACATCACGCTTCATCGGATTTGAAAAGGGCCCGGCGCGTGCCAACGCGATGCGATCTGCACAACATGGCTTACCTCACCGGGGACGCAGCGGGTATCGGCGGACAGCTCAAGCAACGCGTCGAAGACTTCGTCGTTGAAGAGGTCCCGCTCTACGGCCCGTGCGGGTCGGGCGATCACCTGTACCTCTGGATCGAAAAGCAGAGCCGACTCACCACCGATGTCGCTCGCTTCCTCGCCGATCACTTCGGCGTCTCCCGCGGCGCGGTCGGCTACGCCGGCCTTAAAGACAAACACGCCATCACCCGGCAGGCCTTCACCGTCGAACACGCCGACCCGGACCTGATCCCCGCGTTCGAAAACGAGCTCGTCCGCATCCGCTCCTTCGACTTTCACACCAACAAACTCAAACGCGGCCACCTCCGCGGCAATCGATTCGAGATCAAGATCCGCGACGTACAGCCCACCGCCGTCGTCGCCGCCAAACCCGTCCTCGACCACCTCGCCCGCACCGGCGCACCGAACTACATCGGTGAACAACGCTTCGGCTACCGGTTCAACAACCACCTGCTCGGCATGCACCTGATGACCGGCAATTGGCAGGCGTTTGCCGACGAGCTGCTCGGTGGCGAACCCGACAAAGACAACGCCACCGTCGCCGAGGCACGACGACTCTACAACCAGGGCCTTTACACCGAAGCCATCGAGCACTGGCCCACCGTCCACCGCACCGAGCGACAGGTGCTCGGCCCGCTCACCCGGGGCTCGACACCCGCCCAGGCCGTCCGCGCCATCGATCACGCGCAACGGCACTTGTACGTCAGCGCCTGGCAGAGCGCCATCTTCAACCGCATGCTTCACGATCGCATCTCACGCGGCCTGTTCGACGATATGATCGAGGGTGACGTGGGCTACAACTACCGCTCGCGCCGCGGCTACCAGGCCAAGCGACTGGCCGTCGAGCGCGCCCGGTTCGACGCCGCACGCGTCAGCCCCAGCGGGCCGATGTGGGGCAGAAAGATGACACGCGCCACCGGTGAGGTCGGCGAGCTCGAGCTGCAAATGCTCAACGCGTCCGGCGTCACCGAAGCGAACCTTGCCGATGGTGAGTACAAACCGGACGGCTCACGCCGACCGTACCGCATGATCATCAAGGAGCCGGATATCTCCGGCGGGGTCGACGAACACGGCGCCTACGTGCGCCTCTGCTTCGAGCTCGCCCGCGGCTGCTTCGCCACCACCGTCATGCGCGAGATCATGAAGAACCCACCCGACCCCGACGCGGCGCGTTAGAATCCCCCCATGATGCGAGGGCAATTCAAGCGATGGCGGCTGGCCGATCCGGGCGACGAAACCGAAACCCGGCGCCTGGCCGAATCCCTCCGTCTGCACCCGCTGGTCGGTCGACTGCTCTGGCAGCGCGGCATCCACAGCCCCAGCGCCGCCGAACGCTTCATGCAGCCGCGACTGGCTAACCTCTACGACCCCGTTGGCCTCCCCGGGTGTGAAGCCGCCGCGCAGCGCATCGTTGAAGCGATAAAAAACAGAGAGCCCATCGTCATCTACGGCGACTACGACGTCGACGGCGTCACCGCTACCGCGATCCTCTTCCACACCCTCCGCGCCGCCGCACCCGACGCCGACGTGCGCCGCTACATCCCGCACCGCATCGACGAGGGCTACGGCCTGAACACCGATGCGCTGGGCAGCATGATCGAGCAGGGCGTCAAACTCATCGTCACCGTCGACTGCGGCATCGCCGCCATCGAGCCCGCCCAACTCATCGCCGAGTCCGACGCCGACCTGATCATCACCGACCACCACGAGATCGGCACCACCCTCCCCGAAGCCTGCGCCATCGTGCACCCCCGCCTGCACACCGCGGACGACACGATCGAAACGCCGTATCCCTTCGACGCGCTCTGTGGCGCCGGCGTCGCCTACAAGCTCGCCTGGCAGTTCGCGCGCACCTGGTGCGGCAGCGAACGCGTCACCGAGGTCTTCCGCGACCTGCTCGCCGGCGACCTGCTCGCGCTGGCGGCGCTGGGCACCGTCGCCGACATCGTCCCCCTCGTCGATGAGAACCGCGCGATCGTGCACTTTGGCCTCGGCTGCATCAAACGCACCCACATCCCCGGCCTCAACGCGCTGATCGACGCGTCCAATCTCCGTGAAGAAAAGGTCGACGCCTACCACGTCGGATTTGTGCTCGGCCCCCGCCTCAACGCCTGCGGCCGCATGGGCCACGCCATCAGCGCCTGCAAGCTTCTCACCACCGCGATCGGTGACGAGGCGCGCGAGATCGCCGAGTTCCTCAATCGCGCCAACGATCAACGGCGCAGCACCGAGCGCACCATCTTTCAGGAAGCCGCCGAGCGCGTGAAACAAGCCGACTACGACGCCGCCGACCGCCGCGCCATCGTTCTGGCCGACACCGAATGGCACCCCGGCGTGATCGGCATCGTCTGCAGCCGCCTCGCCGAGCGTTTCGGTCGGCCCACCGTCATCCTCAACACCGCCAACGGCTTGGCCGTCGGCTCGGCCCGCTCCGTCGAGGGCGTCAACCTTTACGAAGCGCTCGACGCCTGCAGCGAGCACCTCGTCAGCTTCGGCGGGCACGCCATGGCCGCGGGCCTCAAGATCGAGCCGGCCAACATCGACGCCTTCCGCGACGCGCTCGTCGCCCACATCAACGACCAACTGCCCGCCACCGAACTCGTCCCCGCGATCGACGTTCACGCGGAACTGCCGCTGGCCGACGCCACGCGCGGCCTGGCCGAGTCACTGGAAATACTCGCGCCGTTCGGCCCCGACAACCCGCAACCCGTCTGGCTTGTCCGCGAGGCGACCATCGCTCAACCCCCGCGCATCCTCGGCAAGGACGGCAGACACCTCAAGGTCACGCTCGAACAGAACGACCGACACCTGCCTTGTGTCATCTGGAACCAGGGCAGCTACGCCGACGCCTTCGCGCCCGGTCGCAAGCTCGACGCCGTCATCAAGCTCAAGGCCAACCGGTGGAACAACCGCGTCACCGGCGAGGGCGAGATGATCGACTTCAACCTGGAAAAAACGGATTAATCCCCCGCCGCCGCCGCGTTGAGATACCACGTCAGGTCCGTGTCGTCCTCCGTCGGCCGCACGCCCATGATCGGTAGCTCCCGCGCGTCTTCCGCGCCGCCGGACACCCGCCGCAACATCTCGGTCTTCGACACACCGGTGATCAATACCGCGATGTGCCTCGCCGCGTTGATCAGCGGGTACGTCATCGTCATCCGGTGCTTCGGCTCGATCACACGCTCACCGGTGTTGTACTTCACCAGCGCCTGGGTTTCGTCCAGCACGTGCGTCTGCGGGAACAGCGAGGCCGTGTGCCCGTCCGGCCCCATACCGAGCAACACGTAATCAAACCGCGGCACACCCGCCGTGCTGCGCGTCGCGAGGGTCTCACGGATCGCGTGCTCGTACTGCAAATCGCCGTCCGGCCAGTCGCACTTCATCTGAAACGCCGCGTTCTCACCCAGCGTCACGTGATCCAACAGAAAACCCTTGAGCATGTTCCAGTTCAACCGCTCGTCGTCGGCCGGCACCACGCGCTCGTCCACCATCCACACCCGCGTCTTGTCCCACTGGAACGCGCGGTAGTTCGGATCGGTCACCAGCCGCTTGAACAGCGCCTTCGGCGTCGACCCGCCCGACAGCGCGATGTCGAACACGCCGCGCGCCTCGATCGCCTCCGCACCGATCACGTACAGGTGGTCGGCCACGGTTTCCACGAGCGAATCGACATCCGGTTTCACAACGGTCTGGCCGGGCAGCCCGGCTATGGGAGAGGCTTCATTCATGATTGGGTTGCACCCGTTTCTTACTTGTGTACAAGCCGCGAGCGAGACACCTCGCCCTCGGGGTTTCGCCACGGCCCGAACGGCTCGATCAGCCGATCCGCCGCCTCCGGTCCCCACGATCCCGCCGCGTACGTCGCCAGCTCCGCGTCCGGGTTGTTCGCCCAGTAGTTCAACACCGGCGTCACGATCCGCCACGCCGCCTCGATCTCGAAGCGATCCTTAAACAGCGAGCGATCGCCGCACACCGCGTCCAGCAGCAGGTGCGCGTACGCCTCCTGCGACTCGCCGCCGAACTGCTCGAGGTAATCGAAGTCCATCACCGCGTTACGCAGCGTGCCCGTCTGGCCCGGCACCTTCCCGGTAAACTTCAGGTTGATACCCTCGTCAGGTTGCACGTTGATCACCAGGCGGTTGGGCTTGGGCGCCTCCTCGCCGCACATCTCGCTGTAGATCGCGTGCGGCGCGGCGCGGAACTGCACCACGATCTGCGTCAGCTTCCGACGCATCGCCTTGCCCGTGCGCAGGTAGAACGGCACGCCCTGCCATCGCCAGTTGTCCACCAGCACCTTCATCGCCGCGTACGTCTCGGTCGTCGAGTCGTCGGCGGTGTTCGGATCCTCGCGGTATCCGACGATCGTCTTGTCGCCCACGTCGCCGGCGGTGTACTGGCCGCGCACCGCGTAGTCGGGCGCGTCGGCCTCGTCGATCAGGCGGATCGCCTCCAGCAGTTTTCTCTGTTCGACGCGCAGGTGCTGGGCCGCGCTGCTGCTGGGCGTGTCCATCGCCAGCACCGCCATGACCTGCAACAGGTGCGACTGGATCATGTCGCGCATCGCGCCGGCGTTCTCGTAAAACGCGCCTCGGTCCTCCACTCCCACCGTTTCGGCCGCGGTGATCTGCACGTGATCGATGTACGTGCGGTTCCACAGCGGCTCCCAGATCGCGTTGGCGAAGCGGAACACCAGCAGGTTCTGCACCGTCTCCTTGCCGAGGTAGTGATCGATGTTGTACACCGACTCCTCGTCGAACACGCGCCCCAGCACCCGGTTGAGGTGCTCAGCCGACTTCAGGTCGTGGCCGAACGGCTTCTCCACGATGATCCGCTGCCACGGCAAACGATCGCGATTGATCGAGCACCACCGCTTGCCCTCGGTCACAAGCTGGGCTGCGCCGATGTTGTTGATGATCGGGTCGTACAGGCTCGGCGCGACCGACAGGTAGTACAGCACGTTGTCGTTGACGTCGTGTTGCTGGCTGAGCTGGTCGATCCGCGGCACGAGTTGCTCGCGGAACGACGACAGGTCCGTCGCGTCGGCCGGCTGATAGTGCAGGCGACCCGCGAAGCGGCTCCACGTCTGCTCATCGAAGTGCGGGTTCTCCTGACACCACGGCTTCATGCGCTCGATGAAGTCGGCATCGCTCATGGCGGTGCGGCTGACGCCGAGGATCCCCGTCTTGGCCGACAAGTACCCCAACCGACACAGGTCGTACAGGGCCGGAATGAGTTTTCGCTTGGTCAGGTCGCCGGAGGCGCCGTAGATCACGATCAAGCACGGGTCGGGTTGGGGCGTGGTGGGCATGCGCGGATTCTATACGAAAAACGGGCTTGGTCACGTCGGCCCGACGGCCGAAGATCACCCCGATCCCATCCGATAATCCGTCTTTATGTCACGAAATCACCGATCCGGTTGACCGCGCCACCGTGATGTGCCGATGTCTTGCTCGTCGCAATCGGATTGCTACAATGCCCCGCTTGGCTGCCCCCATCGTCTAGCCTGGCCCAGGACATCAGCTTTTCATGCTGAAGACAGGGGTTCGAATCCCCTTGGGGGTACTTTTTACCTCGACGCCGCTCAATCCCACGTGAGCGGCGTTTTTCATGCCCACCCCCCGGCGTGGTATAACGGGTGTCATGTCGCACCGGGCCGGCTATTTCGGGTGTCTGTTGATCGCAGTTGTGAGCCTCATCGGCTGCTCACGCACCGATCCGATCTGGACCGCTTCCTTCACAGGCGTCGCGGAGAACCTGGACGGCTGCAGCGTGCCGCATCCCCGCATCACGTTTTCATTTGGCGGCGTCGGATGGAATCAGACCACGGATGGGCAGGGCGGCGTCATCCTGACCCTGATGGATAATCAGAACGCCGGCGCCCTCGTGCTCTACACACCCGCCCTGCAAGAACCCGTCTATAACGACACCTACTTCTTCAGGACTTCTAACAGCGATCTACGGGCGTGGTGGGTGCGGATCGACGACTTCAGCGACGTCGAGCCGATCGATTTGCCAGCGAAGAAGACCCGTCGGGCGGTGGACCAACTGATTGAGGCGCACCACGACCCCGCCGTGGTGGCAGAGATGTCGAACGTCTTTCCACTCCGAGCCGACGCCACGTTCGTATTCAAGAGCGGTCTGCTGAGCAACGTAGACGTGGAAGCAGAATCGACCGAGGCGATCCCGCCTTACCTGTCGTTCTACCGGGATCGCGAGGCGAGCTTCCTGGCCGGCGTGGAGTCGGGTCGGACCGAGAAAGACATCACAAAGTACCGCCGCGCCGCGCAGCGTGAGCGGGATTTTATTGACCGGGTCGAGCGGGAAAACATCGATCGACCGATCCGCATCCGCGGCACCTTCCGCAGCTACCAGACCCGCCCCTTCGACATCGAGTGGTTCTAAGCACAGATCACCCGACCCCGTTGTCTACAGCACAGGCTCGCTCGGATTTTCCCATCGGCCTCGCTACAATGCCCCGCGTCCCGCACCACGCCGCATCGCACGACCACCGCAACAAAGGCCCATCGACCCATGGATCGCATACCCGTCACCGACCTGCTCCAGACGCTCGCGTTCGACTATCAACCCCACATCGACGAGCTGATCCGTATCGGTGACAAGACCGCGATCCGTGAAAAGGACGGCGTCTCCTACCGTCGCAACTACGAGCGCGGCCTGATGATCGCCGCGCTGGCCAACCGCTTCGGCCTGACCGACTTCCTCGAGTTCGGCACCGGTCGCGGTTTCGCCTGCGCCTGCCTGCTGCGTTTCGCACAGATGCAGCGCCTCACGACCATCGATATCGCCAACACGGAACTCGCCCGCTCCCTCATCAAGGAACTCGACATCAACGACGACTCCGTCGAGTACGTCACCGCCAACGCCAACAAGATGGCCGACGACGCCATCGCCGGCCCGTTCGACCTGGTCTTCATCGACGCCCAGCACGACGCCAAATCCGTCAAGCTCAACTACAACTACGTCCGCAACAAGCTCAAGCCGAAAAGCGTCATCATCTTCGACGACTACCGCAAGAAGTTTCCATCCGTCATCAAGATGATCGATAAGATCCCCTTCACTCACAAGGTGCTCGTGCACACAGACGGGTGGATCGTCGAGAACGTGGCGATCAACGACACCGGCGACTGCGACCGGGTGATCGACAACAAGGAGCACGGCTCGGGCATGGTGGTCTGCTCCAACGACATCCCGATCCTATGAAAATCGCCGTCAACACAGACCTCAACCGCCGCGTCGCCGGCCCGCTCGTGTTCAGCAAGCGGCTGTTCGAACGGCTCGAGGCCATGGGCGTGCGCATCGTCGAACGCAATCAGAAACCCGACGTCTACTTCGCCATCATCTCCTACAACCGCTGGCTGGCGCCGCGCGGCGCCAAAAACGTGCTCCGCCTCGACGGCATCTACTGGAACGGCAACGACCCGAAAGACATCGCCAAGAACAAGGCCATCTTCAAGTCCGCGCGGCACGCCGATGGCGTGGTCTTCCAGAGCGACTTCTGCCTGCGCTGCTGCACCGCACAGGGCGTGACGCCGAACTCGCACACCGTCATCTTCAACGGCATCGACCAGGCGGCGATCGCTGCAATCGAACCGGCCGATCTCGACCACGCGCCCGCCATGGTCGCCTGCGCCGAGTGGCGCGTCACCAAACGCCCGCAATCCATCTGTCGCGGCTTCCTCGCCGCCGACGTCCCCCACACCCTCTACATGATCGGCCCGAAACCCGACGACGCCATCGAACACGAACGCATCGTCTGGACCGGCCCGCTGGCCCCGACCGAGTCCCTCGCCATCACCCGCGCCGCCACGCACGCCATCCACCTGGCCAAGTTCGATCCCTGCCCCAACACCGTCGTCGAACAGCTCAGCTGCGGCCTGCCCGTGCTGCACACCGCCAACGGCGGCACGCCCGAACTCGTCGGCGATCGCGGCGTCATGATGCCCGTTGACCGAGACTGGGACTACGCCGTCTCCACCGCGCCGATCGACAACCTCGATCCCGCCTCCGTCGCCGAGCACATCCAGCAATTGGCCGCGATGCCCAGGCACGATCCCCCCGCGCATCTCGACCTGGGCCCGGTCGCCCAGCAGTACCACGACTATTTTCAAAAAATCCTCGAGGCGTAACGGGTTCGCGCGGCGCACAAGAAAAGCCCCGAGCCGATGCTCGGGGCCTCTCACGTCAAAGGGTAGGGCCGGGTTTAGTCCGCGGCGATGTACACCGGCACGTCGGGGTGACGCACGAACACGATTGTCCGCAGGTCCTGCAGGCCGAGGTTGTAATCCTCGGCGGCCGCGGCGTCGGCGGCCAGGTCGTACACCGCGTCGAGCAGGTCGACGCCGTCGTCAAAGCCGTACAGCACGTCGCCGGAGACCTCCATCGCGTTGCGGCTGCCGACCACGCTGCTGATCAGCGTCTCGGTGCCCGCCGCCGGATTGATCAGGTACACGCCCGTACCGCTCGTGGCCAGGAACGCGTCGGCGGTGCTCGCCGCCAGCGAGTCGTACTCGCGGCTCAGCTCCATCACCGTCTCGGTCAGGCCGGTCTTGTGATTGACCTTCACCAGACGCGTCTTGTCCGAGGCATCGGACACCATCGACTGATCGTTGACCTCGTCGGTCAGCGTGATCAGCACGACCAGGTCCTGGAAGTCGGCGGCGCTGCTGGACAGGTTTGTCGTGCCCAGCTCGAACAGGTAGATCACCTGGTTGTCGGCGAGGCGAATCTTGTCGGTGGTGGTGTCGATGTAGTCGTTGACGAAGTGGAGGATGTTGCTCTGGCCTTCGAAGCCCTGGATATTGGGCACGTTGTCGCCGTTGCGCAGCACCTTGACCTGCTGCGAGCTGGCGTTGCTGGTCGTGTCGATGTAGCTGTCGCCGCTGATCCAGCTCTGCGCGGAAATCGTGATGGCCGTATTGGCCCTGTGGGTCTCGCTGAAGACGTGGCGACGGGGGTTGTTGCTGTCGTTGACGTTGCCGTTCGATGAGCTGTGGTAGCTGCCGAAAGGCTCGTAGACGGTGTTGCCGATCGTCACCTTCATCGAGACCGGCACGTCATTGCTGCCGCTCTTGATCGCGGCGCCCAGCACCGTCACCTTCGCCACGAAGTCCTGCTGCGGCTTGACGACGTTGTTGTCGATATCGAAATCGAACGACGGCGGGTTCTGGATCGCGTAGATCGCGTGCTCACGCACGGTGTTCTCCGACGTCTTCTGGAACACGTCCAGCTGGGCCCGGGCGACTTCCGTCGTCGCCACCGCGCCGGTGATCGTGCCCGAGCCAAGATCGTTGGCGAGCACGGTCGCCTCGGCGGTATCGAGATTGATGTAGATCATCTTGGTCTGGCCGTCGGCAGGATCGGTCCAGAAGGCCATGATGTTGCTGGTGCGGGGGATGTAGGCCGACGCCTCGATGCCGGTCAGCGGCGTCGAACTGCCCTTGAAGTGAACCGTGCCGACCAACTCGGAAGTCTTATCCGTGAAGTCGTAGCGGCTCAGCTGACCGGTCGTGCCGTCGATGCCGTAGAGGCTCTGGCCGGTCAGCAGATCGGTCTCCTGGGCGTGAGCGGTGGCGGTAATACCCAGGATCGCGGCAAGACCCAGGCAACCCAAACGATTCAAGAGGTTCGTCGGCTTCATATCTGAAGCTCCTTCATGATGCCTCGTCTGGTCTCAACACCAACCCCGAGGCGAGTTCCCCGGCTGCCGGTCCGCACACCCCGACGGCGCGCACCCACCGGCAGGCAGGTACATTGAATATGCCGTATGATTCAGAAATTGAGAAACAAACGTGCCCGATTGGACTTATAGCGGTTTGACGTTTGCCGTCTGGTTAAAACAGTAAAGATGGCATCGTTTATTACACCGCGCCAGGGCCATTCGGCACCGTCAAAAAGTTCCCGTCGCCCCGATCAAAGCGTTCGATCTGTAACGGTTGTAACGGTTGCACCGCGTATCGACCCGATCAGACCTTCGCTTTGCGGTCCTCGCGACGACGATCGGCTTCCAACAGCAGCTTCTTACGCATGCGCACGCTGCCCGGCGTGATCTCGACCAGCTCATCCGATTCGATGTATTCCAGGCACGCCTCCAGCGACATGTCCCGCGCCGCCTTCACCCGCGTCGCATCGTCCGACCCCGCCGCACGCACGTTCGTCAGCTTCTTGTTGATCGCCACGTTCACCGGGATCGACGTGTCCTTGCAGTGCTCGCCGACGATCTGGCCCTCGTAGACCTCATCGGTGGGTTTGACGAAGAACGATCCGCGGTCGTACAGCCGGTCCAGCGAGTAGGCCGTCACCGCGCCGGAGTGTGACGCGATCATCACGCCCTGCGCCCGCTTGGGCACCTCGCCGCGCAGCCGATCGTACCGCAGCAGGTTGTGGTGCATCACGGCCCGACCCTGCGTGGCCGTCAGCATCCGCGTCCGAAGCCCGATCAACCCGCGCGCGGGGATCGTAAACTCCATGTGGATGTAATCCCCCGCGCCCGCCTTCGGGTCCATCTTCACGATCTCCGCCCGCCGGTTCACCACCAGCGACATCACGTCGTTCTGACACTCCGCCGGGCAGTCGATCACCAGCTGCTCGATCGGCTCGCAGGTGTGCCCGTCGATCTCCTTGAGGATCACCTCCGGCCTGCCCACCTGCAGCTCGTACCCCTCGCGACGCATCGTCTCGATCAACACGCCCAGGTGCATCAGCCCGCGACCGGACACCAGGAACGCCTCGCCCGCCTCGTCGCGCTCGACGCGCAACGCCACGTTTGACTGCAGTTCACGCTGAAGCCGATCCCAGATCTGTCGGCTCGTCACGAACTCGCCCTCGCGACCCGCGAACGGCGAGCTGTTCACGTAAAACGACATCGACAGCGTCGGTTCATCGATCTCCACCGAAGGCAACGCCTCCGGCCGATCCGGACAGGCGATCGTGTCGCCGATGTCGATGTTCTCCAGACCCATCACCGCGCAGATGTCGCCGGCGATCACCTGGCTGGCCTCGGTCTGCTTCAGCCCGTCAAACGTGTTCAGCTTCACCACACGCTGCTGCGATCCCTCGCCGGCGCGGTTGATCACCGTCACCGTCTGCCCCGCGTTGATCCGTCCCGCGTGCACGCGCCCGACCGCGATGCGGCCCGTGTAATCCGAGTACGCGATGCTCGTCACCATCATCTGCAGCGGTGCCGCCAGCGCCTCGGTCCCGCTGGCAAACCCGCTCGATTCGGTGCGCGCCGAGCCCGACGCGTACGGCGCCGGAACGTGCTCCAGGATCGCCGCGTACAGGTCCGACAGGTTGTCCGGGTGACCGTCGCCGATCTTGTTCATGTCGTCCGTCGCCCAGCCCTCTTTGGCCGACGCGAAGATCACGGGGAAGTCCAACGCGTCGTCCGGCGCGTCCAGCTCGCCCAGCAGGTCGAACACCTCGTTGATCACGTCCTCCGGCCGCGCGTTGGGCTTGTCGATCTTGTTGATCACCACGACCGGCTTGAGCCCGATCGCCAACGCCTTCTGCAACACAAACCGCGTCTGCGGCATCGGCCCCTCGAACGAGTCCACCACCAGCAGACACCCGTCCGCCATGTTCAACACACGCTCCACCTCGCCGCCCAAGTCCGCGTGGCCCGGGGTGTCGATCAGGTTCAGCTTGTAGTCGGCCCCGTCGCTGTGGCGGTAGTGCACCGCGCAGTTCTTGGCCGTGATGGTGATGCCGCGCT
>JANQJT010000183.1 GCA_028281485.1 Phycisphaeraceae bacterium | reverse complement strand
CGAGCTCCTGCCGGACGTGGTTGTCCAGCGGGCCGGGTGTCATGATGTCCAGGTCGGCGCCGTTGGGGATCATGCTGATCTTGTCGGGCGAGACGTTCTTGCGTTCGATGAGGGCCTGCTCGAAGGCGGGGGTGAGGACGTTGATCCACCTGGCCTTGCGGTAGGCCTTGGCCTCGAGCTTGTAGAGCATGTTGGCCAGGCGGCCGGGCTGGATGACGCCGGTGTCGATGGCGCTCTCGGGCCACAGGTCGCGCACCTCGAAGACGGCGGGGCGGCGGCGGAAGGCGGCGAGGCGACACATGGTGGTGGTGACGGTGAGCGGGGGGCTGGTGGCGATGATCACATCGGGGCGTTTGGCCTTGAACAGGCCGGCGAGGGTGGAGGAGACGGCGAAGCTGAAGTAGGCCCAGGCGCGGCCGATGAAGCTCTTGTTGTACGACTCGCTGACGTGGCAGCGGTAGACGGTGACGCCGGGCATCTCCTCTTCGCGGACGATGTAGCGTCCCTTGTAGCGCGGGGCTTTCTTGCCGGAGGCGTAGTGGACCATGCCAGCGAGGATGGTGACCTCGTGGCCGGCCTCGGCGAAGTACCTGGAGAACTGGTTCCAGCGCGAGCCGCCGGCGTCCTCTTTGCCGAGGAAATACTGGTGGACGATGAGGATCTTCATGGTTTGGAGCTCCCGGCCAGGTCGCGCTCGATCGTGCGGGCGCAACGCCGGTTGATGCGATTGGTGCGAAGCCCGTAGAGCCACGACAGCGCGGCCATGTAGGTGTTGGTCAGCGTGCCGCCGAGCCCGAGCCCGCGGGGGCTGTCGGGTGATCGTTCGTAGAGGTTTTCGGCGAACACCGGCCAGCATGCCGCCTCGAGCTTGCGGACGTGGGTGGGGGGCATCTGGTCGCGCCACTTGTTCATGTTCTTTGTCAGCAGCGGACCGGAGACGTTGCCCTTCCAGTCTTTCTCGTCGTCGGCGACGAGTTTCTTGCCCGATGCGCCGAAGTCGAGCATCGCCTCGTCGAAGGGCACGCCGACCAGTGCCGCGACCCTCTTCAGCTCGCTGGTGGGGTCGGAGATGAGCTGCTCGTAGTGAAGTTCGAGGTAGCGATCGCCGAAGAGTTGCCTGCCGCTGTGGCGTCCCATGCCGAACTGTGCGCGGTACGCCAGGTACTGCATGGTGTCGGATCGGCCGGCGGACCACTTGGCCTTGGTCCGTGAGAGGTACACGTCGCGCGGATCACGCACGAGGTGGATGACGTAGGCGTCGGGCATGATCGTCTTGATCAGCGGCAGGTGCTCGATGTTCTTGGGCGCCTTGTCACCGACGATCGTCACGCCGTGTTCGGCGGCGTAGCGGTCGAACAGTTCGCGGAACAGAGCGGCCTGCGAGAAGGGCCGGTCGCCGCTTGTAAACGGCGCGAACACGTCGTCCATTTCCAGCCCGAGGCGACCGAAGCGCGCATCCTCGGCGAGGCGTTGACGGGCTTCTTCGAGGCTCGCGTCGGTGCGGGGCACGAGTTGCGCGATGACGAAGTGTGTCTCGGGCATGATCGCGATCCGGGGGTGCGCGTTGATCATGCTCTGCAGCAGGGTCGTGCCTGATCGGCCGACTCCCACGATGAAAAGGTATTGAAGCGTGTCAGTGGGCATGGTGTTGTCAGGGGTGAGGGGTGTTGGATGGGGGTTCGATCAGTTCGCTACGCAGCCCGCCGCGGAAGCCCTTGCAGGTCAGCCAGCACCGGCGGTCGTCGGTTCGGCCCTCGGCGAACTCCATCACGCCGTACCCGAAGTACCTTGCCGACCAGATGTCTTTGCGCCGCTGTTCGATGAGTTTCACGTGATCCCGGCTGTCGACGAGGTAGAGCCTTCCGAACGCGTCCTGCTCGCCCTCGCCTTTTTCGACGGTTGTGGCAAAGACGATACCGTCACCGGCGGTGCCGTGGTAGTACACGGGGCCGACTACGTCGGCGATCTTCACGGGTTGGTCAGCGCCTCGGGTCAGTCGCCAGATGCGGTTGTTGCCGAGGTGGTTGTCGGTGCCCCAGTAGACCGCCTCGTCGGTCAGCGCGAGGCTTACGGCGCGCCAGTCCTGTGAGCCGCTGCCGACCCATTGGATGTCGGAGTTCTGGGGATCGAGCGTGCCGACGTAGCACTCGTGGTCTTCGTCGCCGGTGCCGACCCAGATGCGATCGGTGCGCGGATCGTGTTGGAGCAGGTGCACGTGTCGGATCGTGCCGGCGGGGAACTCGTGGAAGACCTCCCATTGGCCGGTGGCGATCTCGATGCGGTAGATACGCACCGGTTGGCGATCGGGGTTGGCGAAGTAATCGCCGACGAAGAGGTACCCGTTAACGACGGCCAGGCCGCGCCGCAGCGGGCGTCGGCCGCGCTGGACCGACCACAGGGGGGTGATCTCGTTGCCGTTTGCGTTTACACGGAAGACCTGTCGGTGTGCCAGGACCAGCCAGCCTGTTTCGGAGTCACCGGCGGGGATCACCGCGTGGATCCCCTCGCGCAGCAGTCGTCGGTAGAGGTCGAAGCGGCAGCCGAATCGGACCGTTGTGGATACGGGGAGTGTGGCGAATCTGTTCCACGATTGACCGGCGTCGTCACTGGTCATGAGGGTCATGCCGCGCGAGGCGATCAGTTGATCGCCTTGGGCATGGTGCACCTGCATGCCGTGGACGGTGCGATGGATGTTCAAGCCATCGCTTCTGGTCATGTCGCTTGGCTCAGCAGTTGGGTGCGTGTGATGAGCAGGTCTTCGAGGGGAAGATGCCGGAATCGCTTGGCGACCTTCACGCCGTCGAGACAGGCGGGGTCTTCGCCGGTCGTTTCCTCACAGATGGTGCGCATGCCCGCTTTTTCGAACAGGGCGACGAAGTCGGCGTGGCGGATGCGGTTTTGGTAATTGAATCGCTTGCTCTGGAGCAGGTCGTAGCCTGCGCCGTAGCGGAGATAGCTTAGGGCGTTGAGGTTGCGGTCGTGTCGGGCGTTGTGGTCGCCGTGATGGAACACGTGCAGCGCGTAACGGTCGGGCTTCAGGGCGCGGTTGCCGATGCGCAGGTACTCGATGAGGTGCTTGGGGGGGACGCGCTGCAGCACGGAGTAGCTGTAGAACAGGTCGAAGTGATCGGCCGGCAGGTCGATCTGGTGGAACAGGCAGGGCGCGATGTACTTGATGTTGGTGTGCTCTAGGAACGACTCGAGCGAGTCGCATCGCAGCAACGCCGCCGATCGTTCTGCGACGGCGACGGGATCGGCGCCGGCCTTCTCGGCGATCTCGTCGGTGCGGTCTGCGGCGCCTTCGGCCATCCAGTGGACCAGGTCCCACTTGAGGTGGGGCAGCAGGTCGCAGGTCCAGATCTCCTCGGCACCGAGCAGGTGGAAGACCACGATGTCTGAGCCGTGCCATCCGGTACCGACCTCGAGCAGGCGGGCGCCTTCAAAGTCGAAGCCGACCTTCTCGTGGAGGTATTGGCACATGGAAAGACCGCGTGAGAGTTCGTGTTGTCGCTGCTGATCGTTCTCGGTGTGCACGCGGGTGTAGCGCGCTTGCAGTTTGCGGTGTACGGTCAGGGCCGCGGGCCCGGGTATGAAGCTGATGACGCGCTCGCCGAGTAATTTTTTCCGCCAATCCATGCGTCCTACTCCAGGATGACCTTTTGATGATGAGCGGGGTCTGTGACCCCTTTGATGACCGATTGGAAAATCTCGGCGGTGCGGTTGATGTTGAAGCGTTCCCGGATTCTTTGCACGGAGGCCTCGCTCATGCGCTGTCGCAGGGCGTCATCGGTGAGGAGCGTGGTGACCTTTTCGCCGATCTGCTCGACGGGGTCGGGCTGGGGGCCGTTGGTAATGAGGTAGCCGCTCTCGCCGTCGGCGATGAGGTCGCGTTCGGTGCCGTCGGCTGGGGCGGAGATCACGGGCAGGCCGTGGGCCATGGCCTGGCTGGGGGCGAGTCCTCCCAGACCGGGCAGGACGAAGACGTCGCCGAGCATGTAGTAGAGGTTGGCGTCGGCGACGTGCTTGCCGGCGAACACGACGTGGGATTCGAGGTTGCGTTCGCGGGCGCGTTGCTCGGCGTCGGCGCGGGCGTAGCCGTCGCCCACGACCAGCAGCTTGCTGTCGGGCACCTTGTTGCGGATGTCGGCGAAGGCGTCGATGAGCCGGTCCAGCCGCTTGGCCGGCTCGATCGCGCCCACAAAGAGCACGACCTTCTTGCCGGCCAGGCCCAGCTCTTGGCGCTTGGCGTCGAGCTGGTCGGCGAAGCGCTCGCGGTCGGTGAAGACCGCGTCGGTGTCGACGAGGTTGGGGGCGACGGCGACTCGGTCGGGCGAGATGCCGTGGTGTTCGACGTAGTACTGTTTGGAGACCGAGTTGAAGGCGAGCCCGAAGCTGGCGCCGGTGAAGAACCGGTTGAGGCTGTTTTGGGCGAGCCGTCGGCGGAAGGTCGGTTTTTGATACATGCTGCCGATGCCGTGCCAGATGTAGGGCACGCTGTATCGGCGAGCGTGTCGCATGACGGCGTGGTTGTTGGGGAAGTTGCTGTTGCCGGCGATGATGACGTCGGGTCGGATCTTGCGGAGGTGGGCGCCGAGGGTCGGGTTCCAGAACAGGTGCATGGCGCGGCCCTTGTAGGGCATCCAGAGGTCGGCGGTGGGCAGGAGGCGGTAGTCGAACGCGTCGACAGAGGGCGCGGAGCGGAACTTGCTGCGCTTCCAGTGGGACTTTCCGAACACGCCGAACAGCTCGATGCCTTCCATGGCCGCGAGGCGCGAGAGCATCGGCACCTTGTAGTGCATGCAGACGTTGTGGATGTAGGCGACGCGGACGGTCATGGCTGTCGGTCTTCTTTATAGATGGTTCCGGTTCGCGTGTCGGTGGAGTTATGCGAAATGGGATTCATGGAGCGTCAATATCATGCGTGGATTGGCTAGGGCGGTTTCTTACTGAAGGGATGGGTTCGTGCCCGTCATTGGGTGATGCGCTTGCAGGTGTGGCGGGGGCTGGTACTGAGCGGCTTGTGTGTTGTGTGCGAGGGTGATGAATCGCTGGCGGCAGACCAGCGCAGCGGAGATGAAGAACCACGTATCGAACGAGGTGATGAAGCTTCTCATCTTGAGCGATTCGAGTATGCCATAAAGAGCCAGTCCCGCCATGACGACGACTGGCATGTAATGCTTCAGCAGATCACGGCATTCGTTGCGGAGTTTGAACGCGGAGACGGCGACCCATCCGAACAACCAGAGTATCAGCGTCAGCCCGAGGAGACCGAGTTCCACCCACATCTCGACGATGCTGTTGTGGGGCGAAGCCCATTCGTCGAAACCACGCAGGATATAGCCGGTGTTACCGATGCCGCTGCCGATGATCAGATCCAGGATAGTGCTCTGTGAGAGCACCGTTTTGATCATCACCCATCGATCTGAGACGCCCTCTCCCATCGTTTCGAATCGCACCATGCCGGAAGACACGTCGGTTGACTTGATCAGATAAAGCAACAGGCCGGCCAGCAGGGGGAACAGCATCATGGGCAACCAGATGCGTTTGAGTCGCATCACGAACAAGACATAAAGGATGGGCACGATCAGCATCACGACTGGGCCGCGTGTGCCCGTGTAGATAAAGACCAGCATGGCGACGGGGATGTACAGCAGCGGCAGCTTGTTGATCTTGGCTAGATTGGACAGTGCCGCGATCGCTCCGTATGCCACGATCGCGGTCACGAGAATCGAACTGGCGTACCCGGCGGAGATACGGACCGCGCCGGTATCCTCCACGAGGTTGACACCAAAGAAGAGCGTCATGATGGAGGCAACGCCGCCCCACCCAAGAAGGAACAGCAGCAGTCGGTTGATGTCTTGCAGCCGCTGCAGATACAGGGCGGGGATGAGGATACAGAACGGCGTCATCACCCCGAAGATGAGGATTTTCTTCGCACCGCTGTCTGGTGCGTTGGTCATGGGGTACGTGACGATCATGAGCAACAGGAACAGGCCGTAGATCAAAAAGAGGCGTTTGGGCGCGCTGCCCCAGATCGATCCGTGTCGATATTTCCACCAATGGGCAAAGGCGCCGATGGTGGCGAGCAGGGCGACGGCGATGTCCACGGTGTAGCCCTGTGACAGGGGCGGGAAGTAGGCGCGTAGGAGCATCTTGAACAGGGGGTACGCGAGGAACATCGAGACAAACAGCGAGGGCAGGTAAATCGACAGCGCCGCGGCGAACGACATGATCACCAATGCGATGGGAATCAGGATGAAGACGTCGTCTCTCATCGAGTGCTGGACCTCACGGGGGCGCTGGTCGCGATGGACGGTTTATACCTCTCGACAAAGAGGCGCCTCATGAGCGGGCGAGTACACGTGATGGCGAGCTGCCTCGTCTGGCAGGTCGGTATGATAGAGATGGGCGGGTTTGGGGCAAATGCTTCGTTTGCTGTGCATCCGCGGTGTGCTGTGAAGAAGGTCATGGGCATGTTTTGACCTCCTGTTTCTGATAAGCGGTGGGGACGAGCCTGGCGAACAGCTGCTGCCATCCATCGTGAGTGCGTTTGTGGTAGAGACCGATGCCGTCGAAGTTCTGTTGCTGGACGTTCAGGGGCTGCGGCGTGCTGAGCTCCTGGAACGACAGGGCGGGTAAATGCGATGTCGCCATGACGTCACATCCCAGCCCGTGATACTCCTCGAGCATCGGTGATTCGTCATGGATGAATACCCTGGTGCCCACCGATAGGGCAAAGTTGATATTGAATCCGCCCTGAGCCCAAGGGCCGGGCATAATCAGCGTGTCGATGGTACGCATGAACCGGAAGTAGTCGTCGAGTGGCATGAACTCGGTCATGGGGTGGAATCGATCGCCGAGCAGCGTGCGCCCCGTCTCGATGACTGTGTCGACGTGTTCGCGATGCCCGTACGATAGCGGAGCGTGCACCGTCATCGGTGCGTCTGTGAATTGTCCCAGTGACTCGAAGACGGCTTGGTAGTCCTCGGGTTTACCTGCGCGGTGCCCCACGCATACGTTGATCGTGGGTGTGGGTTGGCGTGGTTCCAGGCGGTCGGGCAGTCCCTGCAGATTGTATCGCGCGGTGGCGTGACTGGTCAGCGGGCCGACCATCGATTCCAATCGGCGCGCGTCTTCCTGATGGTGAGAAGACACGATCCCCAACCGCGGCACACAATAGCGAAAGGGTTTAAACCACACCCACTTGAGGGGGGTCATGCCCGCTTCGCGTTGCTTCCACGGATTGTAAACCCCCGCACCCCATCCGATCCACGCGGTACGCTGCAGCAGCGATGGGCAGGTGCGCAGCAGGAACCAGAAATAACGCGTGGGTACGCTGTGCATGACCAGCGCGGCTTCGTCCCTGGCAAGTCGTCGCAGCCACCGCCACAGGGCCCGGTGGGTTCCGTCGATGAATACGCATTCGTCCTGCTCAAAGTTAAGCCCGTCGGCCTGGAGCCGCCCGGTGATCTGACCTTTCTGACCGCCCCAGAAGACCGGACGTTGCACGACATCCCAGCCGGGCGGGCTGGTTTGTTGGCCGGTCATGAGGCAATTCTTGAAGTGCTGAAGCGATCGGCCGGGAATCAGATGATAGACATTGAAGGGCATTCGCTCCGGCTCCTGGATCGACCGACAGAGCGGCGTTGTCGGGGGGCTGTGTCGCGCCTTGTACCGTTTCGTTCACGCTTTGAGGCAAAGGTGAAATCACGGCAATGGTGATTATTAACGTTATATCGGGGATTTTTCTCGCTGGTTCGCCTTGAAACGGAATAATTTTACAAATTCGTTATAAGCCTCCAGCTCGAACGCGTAGCTGGCAGCCAGCCAGATACCGGTGCCGAGGATGGCTTGTCCGGCGGCGATGACGAGGTGGGGCAGGCCGAAGCAGAGCTGCGCGAAGACGACCATGACCAGACCGGCGGCGGCGGCGACGGCGAAGTAGGGGGCGGCGTCCCAGAGCTGCTTGTAGGCGGGGTATCGTAGATGTTGACCGGTGAAGAACGCGTTGACGAAGAAATCGAGCAGGCTGAGCACCGCCAGGCCGTAGACCAGTGCCATCACGCCGTAGCGCCAGCAGATGACCAGGTTGAGCACGATGAGTACCTTCTTGATCACGCCCGCGATCAGGAACTGGTCGCTGCGACCGATCGCCATCAGGACGTTGAGGTTCATGGCGCTGAAGGGGTAGAACAGGGCCACGATCGCGAGCCATTGGAAGTAGGGGATCGAGCCGATCCAGTCATCCCCGAGAATCCCACGGAAGACGGGGTCGGCCATGGTGATCATCATGGCGCAGACCATGCCGATGACCAGAGCGACCAGGCGTGTGGCGCGTCGCAGTCCGCGTCGCATCCGTTCGGTGTCGTCCTGGACCTGGGAAAACACGGGCAGCACGACGCGCACGAGGACGCCAGCCAGGGTGGAGGAGACGAGGCGTTGCAGTCGGCGTGCGTTGAAATAGAGGCCGAGTGTGACCGCGTCGAAGAGCTTACCGATGACCATGAAGTAGAGGTTCTCGAAGATCACGGTCAGGAGACTGTCGGCCATGAGTTTGGAGCCGAAGTCGAACATCCGACGGATGGATCGGCCGGAGTACTCCCAGGCGGGTCGCCAGGGGCTGACGCGCCACATCAGCAGGACCCAGAAGAAGCGGAGGCTGACCATCTGCGCGACCAGCGCCCAGACGCCGAAGCCGTTGAGCGCCATGGCCACGCCGATCACGCCGGAGATCACCGTCGCGGGCATGCTGGCGGCGAGTATCCTGCGGAAGCGCAGCTGCCGTCGCAGCAGGGATTGCTGCACCACGCCGAAGCTGTTGATCAGGGGGATCAGCGCCAGCCAGCAGGTCATCGGCTGGAGCACGGGGCGCTCGAAGAAGCCGGCGACCCAGGGCGAGATGGCGCACATCGCGCCCGCGGCGAGGGCGCCCAGGACGATGTTGAAGTAGAAGACGGAGTTGCAGTCGGTCTCGTCAATCTCGCTCTTCTGGATCAGCGCGTTGCCGAAGCCGCTGTCGACCAGGACCTGGGCGATGTTGTAGAAGATGATGAGCATCGCCACGAGGCCGAACGCCTCAGGGCCAAGCAGCCTGGCGAGCCAGAGCTGCACGATCACCAGGACCATCTGTTGGCCGACGCGTTCGATCGCGCTCCAGACACCCGCCTTCATTGCTTTGGAGGTCAGAGAGGCCATGCGCTTAGTTTCTCTGCAATCCGGATTCATCGGCTCGGCGTTGGCGGACGGCACGCGCGGGACACCCATAGGCAACGACGTCTGATTCGAGGTCGCCGACGACAACGGCGCCGGCGCCGACGATCACGTGGTCGCCGATCCGTATGCCGTTGGAGACGGTGCTTCCGATGCCGATGAGCGTGGCGTGGCCGACGTGAGTGTTTCCGCCGAGTCGCGCGCCGGGCGCGATGTGCGCCATGGGTCCGACGTGGCAGTGGTGGTCGACGCTGCAGGCGGTGTTGAGGATGGTGCCCGCACCGATGTGGGCTTCGGAGTTGACGATCACGCCGGCCAGCGCGACGGTGCCGGGCTCCAGCACGGCGTTGGGCGCGATGACGGCGGAGGGGTGGATGATGGCCGGAAGGTTGAAGCCGAGTTCGGTGGCTTTGTCGGTGAGGGTTTGGCGGGCCTGGTTGGCGCCGACGGCGATGACGATGTGTCGGATGCCCTCGGCCAGGAGCCGCGGCAGCGCCGACCGGTCTCCGAAGAGGGGGCGGTTCAGAAAGGTCTGCTTGTCGGGCTGGACGTCATCGATGTAGCCGTGGACCGAGTAGCGGCCCTGCGCATCGATGGCGTCGGCGACGCTGGCGGCGTGTCCGGAAGCGCCCCAGATGATCAGCGGCTGCTTGTTTTGGGTTGCCCCAGTATCGCTCGTCATGGGTGCCTTTCTGGTGTTTTCACCGACGCATCACGGTGTTGAATCGAATGGTGACGCGTTGGCCGCGTCGTCGTCTCGCTCTCACAGGAACATCACGTAGCGGCGTTGTTTCAGGCCGATTGCTGCCGCTGAATGACCATCTCGCAGATCCGGTCGACGGCGTCCATCGTCAGTTCGTGGTACACCGGCAGGCAGAGCACGCGGTCGGCGATGTGCCGCGCCACGGGCAGCTCGCCGCGGACGGGGCAATGGGCAAAGGCCTCGACGTCGTTGAGCAGGGGGAAGAAGTATCTGCGGGTGAACACGTTGAGTTCCTTAAGTCGTTGCTCGAGTTGATCGCTGTCACAGCCGTATTGTTCGGGATCGACCAGGATGGGCATGTAGCTGTAGTTGTATTCGACCTCGGGTCCGGGCAGCGGGAACAGGTCGATGCCGGGTGTGTCGGCGAGGTTCCGGCGGTAGCGGGTGGCCTGTTCGCGCCGCCTTTGCAGGATCGCGTGGAAGTCCTCGCAGCAGGCCAGTCCGACCGCGGCGTGGACCTCGCTGATCTTGGCGTTGGTGCCGCCGGGGACGATCCTGACCGGTCCGTCGTAGCCGAAGTTCTTCAGTCGGCTCAGTCGTCGGATCAGGTCGGGATCGGGGCTGGTGATCACGCCACACTCGACGGCGTGGAAGAGCTTGGTGGCGTGCAGGGAGAACATGCTGGCGTGCCCGAACGCGCCGATGCTTTGGCCGTTGACGCTGACGCCGGTGCAGTGGGCGGCGTCGTAGAGGAGCCGGAGGTTGTGTCGGTCGGCGATGTCTTGCAGGGCGTCGAGTTGGCAGGGCATTCCGAACACGTGAACGGGGGCGATCGCGACGGTGCGTTCATCGATGGCGGCTTCGACGGCTTGAGGATCGAGCGTGGCGTCTTCGGGTCGGGTCTCGACGAAGACGGGTTCGAGGCCGGCGTTGACGATGGCGCTGCCGGTGGCGACGAACGTGAAGGGCGTGGTGATGACGCGTCCGCCGGGCGGCAGGCCCATGGTGCGTAGCGTGAGGTCCATGGCGAGCGTGCCGTTGGCGAACAGCGCCATCTGGTTGGTGTCGATGCCGAACAAACCGGCGAGGGTCTGCTGGAATCGCGCGAGCAAGGGGCCGCGGTTGGTCAGCCAGTGGTTGTGCCAGACCTCGTCGAGGAGGGCGTGCACCCGTTCGATCGGGGGCAGGTAGGGGCGTGTGACGAGGATGGGTTGGTCGAAAGGTGTCATGTCGAGAGGATGCTTCTGACGTACTGGTAGTAGGTGCTCTTGTGGCCCTCGATGTTTTTCAGCATCTGCTCGGCAGAGACGAAGTTCATGTGCACGGCGATCTCTTCGAGGCAGGCGACCTTCAGGCCCTGCCGTTTTTCGATGGCCTGGATGAAGCTGCCGGCCTCGGCGAGACTGTCGGGTGTGCCGGTGTCGAGCCAGGCGGTGCCGCGACCGAAGAGGTTGACGCTGAGGTTGCCCTGTTCGAGGTAGAGGTTGTTGAGGGTGGTGATCTCGAGTTCGCCGCGTGCGGAGGGCTTGACCTGCTTGGCCAGCTCGCAGACCTGATTGTCATAGAAGTACAGGCCGGTCACGGCGTATCGGCTCTTGGGCTTTGCGGGTTTTTCCTCGATGCTGATGACGTTGTACTGGTCGTCGAACTCGACCACGCCGTAGCGTTCGGGATCGGACACGAGGTAGCCGAAGACGACGGCGCCGCCGCTGGTGGCGGTGATGTAGGCCTTCTGGAGCAGCTGCTGCAGGCCGGTGCCGTAGAAGACGTTGTCGCCGAGGACCAGGCAGCCGGGCCCGCCGTCGAGGAACGCCTCGCCGATGATGAACGCCTGGGCCAAGCCCTCGGGTCGGGGCTGCTCGGCGTATTCGATTGAGATGCCCCACTGGCTGCCGTCGCCCAGGAGCTTCTCGTAGAGCGGCAGGTCGACGGGCGTGGAGATGACGAGCACCTCGCGAATTCCCGCGAGCATCAGCATGCTCAGCGGGTAGTACACCATCGGCTTGTCGTAGATGGGCAGCAGCTGCTTGGTGACCGGCAGTGTCATGGGGTGCAGCCGCGTGCCGCTACCGCCGGCTAAGACAATACCCTTCATTGCGATGAACTCCTGGAGGATTCGCCAACGCCAAGTCGTTCGCCGGCGTACTTGTTGTCTCGGATCGGTCGCCACCACCACTCGTTGTCGAGGTACCATTGTACCGTTCGGTCGAGCCCCTCCTCAAACGTCACGCTGGGTTCCCAGCCGAGCTCGTCCTTGATCTTGCTCGCGTCGATGGCGTAGCGCAGGTCGTGGCCGGGGCGGTCGGGGACGAACTCGATCAGCTTGCTGTACGGGCCGTCGGCGTGGGGACGCAGCCGGTCGAGGGCCCGGCAGATCTTCTCGACGACCTGGAGGTTGGTCAGCTCGTTGTGGCCGCCGATGTTGTAGGTTTCGCCGACGCGGCCCCGTTCGACCACGCGGTGCAGCGCGCGGGCGTGATCCTCAACGTAGAGCCAGTCG
>JANQJT010000328.1 GCA_028281485.1 Phycisphaeraceae bacterium | reverse complement strand
TCGCCCTTGGGTCGGCCGAGGTGGCTCATGAGGATGAGCTTGCCGCCGCGTTCGATGACGGACTTGATCGACGGCAGCGCCATCTGGATGCGGCGGTCGTCGGTGATGTTCTGTTTGTCGTCGAGGGGGACGTTGAAATCGACACGCATGAGAACGGTCTTGGAGGCGACATCGACGTCGGCGATCGTGAGCTTGGCCATGGTGTTTCCTCGGTTCTGGGGCCGGTCGGACCGGCTCGGGCCGTGGGTTGGGGGGTTCGTGGACGGGCCAATGTAGAGAGGGTCGGGCGTTGGGGCAACCGGGCGGTTAGCGGTGCGTTATGATGGGGCGATGGAGACTTTGACGGTATCGACGGAGAGCCGGGACCAGATGGTGGAGATCACGCATCGGGTGAGGCAAGTGGCCGGCGAAGCGGGCGTGGCGTCGGGGCGGGTGGTGGTCTACGTGCCGCACACCACGGCGGGCGTGACGATCAACGAGAACGCCGACCCGGACGTCGTGCACGACTTCTTGAAACAGCTGGACCTGATGGTCCCCTGGCGTCAGCCTTTCTACCGGCACGCGGAGGGCAACAGCGCGTCTCACGTAAAGGCGTCGATGATGGGCTCGAGCGTGACGGTGCTGATCGAGTCCGGCGAATTGGTGCTGGGCACGTGGCAGGGGATTTACTTTTGTGAGTTTGACGGACCGCGCACCCGCAAGGCGCACATCAAGGTGATCAAAGATGAGTGACGACAAGAAACAGGGCCGACCGCGCCGGTACAACTTCGCGCCAATCCCGAACTACGCCAACGCGGACGCGGCGGTGTACGTCGGCATGCTGGACGAACTATCGGAGCGCGTGTTCGACCTGATCGCGGACCTGAGCGACGACGACCTGCAGGCCAAGCCGACCGGCTGTGTGAACTCGATCCAGATGCTGGTCAGCCACATGACGTGGGGCGAGACGACGTGGCTGGGTTTAGCCACCGGCGAGCCGCTGCCGCCGGACCTGGCGGACATCAAGCCGAGCGATCGTTTCCCCGTCATGCAGCGCAGCGCAGCGGCGCTGATCGAAGAGGCGCGCAACGTGCGCGAGGGCTATACCAAGCCGCTGATCTCTCGGATCGAAGACATCGATGCGGTGCTGACCGCCGCCGAGGGACAACCGTTTCCCCGTGGCGTGAAATCGGTTTCCATCCGCGGGTTGTTGTTGCATTACATCTGGCACTGGACGCACCACGGCGGACAGATCGGGTTGATGCGACGCATGTTGGATCACGGGTACGCGTGGTCGATGACGCCGAGCGTCACGGGGCCCGTGGCGTGAACGCGTCCGACCCTTCACGCATCGTCGTCATCCTCGGCCCGACCGCGGGCGGCAAGAGTGCGCTGGCGGTGGCGCTGGCGCAATTGTTCGATGGGGAGATCGTCAACGCCGACTCGATGCAGGTGTACCGTCTTCTCGACGCGGGCACGGCCAAGCCGACGCGGGCCGAGCGCGACGCGGTGTTGCATCACCTGGTGGATATCGTCGAGCCGACCGAGCCGTGGACCGTGGCGGATTTCTACGAGGCGGCGGAGAAGGCGATCGCGGACATCCAATCGCGCGGCAAGCTGCCGATCGTGGTGGGTGGGACGAACCTGTATCTCAAGGCGCTGCTGGAAGGTTTTTTCGAGGGACCCGGCAGCGATGAGGCGTATCGCAAGACGCTGGAGGAAGTCCCCGCCCAACAGCTGCACGAGCAGCTGCGCGCCGTCGACCCGGCCGGCGCCGAGCGCATCCATCCCAACGACCACAAGCGCATCGTTCGCGCGCTGGAGGTCATGCACATCACCGGCAAACCGATCAGCGCGTGGCAGAACGAGTGGACCGATGGCGCGTTCGCCGATGACAGCGACAACCGCCCCGCTCCTTCTTACCGACACAACCCGATCCTGCTTGGGCTGCGATGGGAGACCGAGGCGATCAACCGCCGCATCAATCAGCGGGTGAAGCTGATGTTCCATCCCGAAGACGGTAGTGAGGATTTGGTCGCGGAAACACGTCGGCTGGAATCCACCGATCTGCTGGGCAAGCAGGCCCGCGAGGCGTTGGGCACGAAACAGGTGCTGGCGTACCTGCAGGGGCAGATGTCAGCTGAGGAGGCGTTTGAGCGGGTGAAAATCGAAACCCGGCGATTCGCCAAGGGGCAGCGGACCTGGTTGAAGCGGTTTCGCGGTGTGCACTGGATCGAGGCCGATCCGGACAATCCCGAGGCGATGATAAAAAAAGCGACGGCCATTGTGGCAGACAAAATCACCCCCTCCGGCACGCCGTAACCGGCTATTAATCATGTATTTAGGTTGACCTCGCCTACCCTTGTCCCGTTTGCGGGTCCTGGAGGGGGGGATTTGACGTGGCCCCAAGCTATCTATAAGAATCCCCCGCCTTGAGCCGATAGACGGGCAGAGGCCCGAGCCGATTGAGGATTTACCGGACGCGATGGCGAAAAAGACAACCAAAAAGAAGACGACCAAGAAGAAGACCGCCAAGAAGACGGCCAAGAAGTCTGCGAGCCGTTCGAGCGGGGGTCGTTCGCGTCGTCAGGAGATCCCCAACGCCTCGGGCAAGCAACTGGTGATCGTGGAATCCCCGGCCAAGGCCAAGACGATCAACAAGTACCTGGGCTCGGACTACGTGGTGGCGGCGAGCGTCGGCCACGTACGCGACTTGCCCTCCAAGCCGCCCAAGGGCGCCAAGCGCACCGATCATCCGGTGCCGGGCGTGGACCTGGCCAACGATTTCGCCCCCACCTACGAGGTGATCGACGGCAAGGGCACGACGGTGACGGCGCTCAAGCGTGCGGCCAAGCAGGCCGACGGCGTCTGGCTGGCAACCGACCTTGATCGCGAGGGAGAGGCGATCGCGTGGCACCTGGCGCAGGCCCTTAATATAGATGAGACTCACGCCAAGCGCGTCGTCTTCAACGCGATCACCAAGGACGAAATCCACCGCGCCTTCGAGCACCCGCTCAAGCTGGACCTGGACAAGGTCAACGCCCAACAGGCGCGGCGTATTCTCGATCGCATCGTGGGCTACCAGGTCTCGCCGCTTCTGTGGAAGAAGGTGGCCGGTGGTCTGAGTGCGGGTCGTGTGCAGTCGGTGGCGGTGCGGCTGGTGGTCGAACGCGAACGCGAAATCCGCGCGTTCATCCCCGATGAGTTCTGGAAGATCAACGGCATCTTCTCGGCCGACATCGCCAACGCCGCGAAGAACCGCGCGGGCTGGGCCCGGTGGCTGGCTGATGCGCCGGAGAAGAAGAACGGTCGCACGGTCAACGGGCGCAGCGTGCGCGAGAAGCTGGGGTGGTTGGCCGATTGCGACGGGTTGCTGACGGAACTGGTGGAGTTCGGCGGCAAGAAGTTCGAGGCGTCCGATGTCGACGCGGCGCTGGCCGTCGCCGAGAAGGCCGGCTTCGTGCTCTCCGAAAAACAGGTCACACCCGACCCGAAGGGCAAGGGCCCTGCTGAGAACAAGATCACGCTGATCGGTGATTTGGCGGGTGAGCCCGACTGGAAGATTAAGTCGGTACAGACCAAGCTCACCAAGAGCCGGCCCAACGCGCCGTTCATCACCAGCACGCTGCAACAGGCCGCGGCTAATCAGCTCTCTTTCACCGCGCAGGTGACGATGCGCACCGCCCAGCAGCTCTACGAGGGCGTCGAGATCAACAGCCAGGGCGCCGTGGGTCTGATCACCTACATGCGTACCGACTCGACTCACCTGTCGGGTCAGGCCATCGAGATGGCGCGGAACTTTATCCAGTCGCAGTACGGCGCCAAGTACCTGCCGGACAAGCCGAACTTCTACAGCTCGTCGAACAAGGCGGCGCAGGAGGCACACGAGGCGATCCGCCCCACCGATGTGTCGCTGCGTCCGGACGATCCGGCTGTAAAGCGATCACTGGACGAGCGTCAGCACAAGCTTTACACGCTGATCTGGAACCGCTTCGTGTCCTGTCAGATGACGCCGGCCGAGTGGAACGCGACGACGGTGTTGATCGCCGGCGGCAGCGGTGCGAGCGAGCTGGTGTTCAAGGGCAACGGCCGGACGCTGCTGTTTGACGGTTTTTACAAGGTCGCGGGCATCCCGCACCCGGCCGACGAGGCGATCCTGCCCCACGTCGAACAGGGCCAGCCAATGGCGGCGCTGCAGATCGATCCGATCCAGCAGTTCACCAGCCCCCCGCCGCGTTACAGCGAGGCGTCGCTGGTGCGCAAGCTCGAGAGCGAGGGCATCGGTCGGCCGTCGACGTACGCGTCGATCATTCAGGTGGTGCAGAACCGCAAGTACGTGGAAAAACTCAACGGCCGCTTCCACTCGACCGACCTCGGTGAGGTCTTGACCGACAAGCTGATCGAGGGATTCCCGAAGATCATGGACGTCGGCTACACGCGCTGGATGGAGGAGGAGCTGGACGCCGTGGAAGAACAGCACCACGACTGGGTCGAGTTCCTTCACAAGTTCTACAACCCGTTCAAGGAAAACCTCGATTCGGCGCACGAGGCGATGACGCACGCCAAAGCCGAGACGCAGCCGGCGCCATACAAGTGTGGCGAGTGCGGAGCCGATACGGTGTACCGCTTCGGTCGTAACGGGCGTTTCCTGAGCTGCTCGCGTTACCCGGACTGCAAGTACGCGGCGCCGGTCGACCGCGAGGGCGTGCCACACAACCCCGAAGAGACGGACATCGCGTGTCCCGAGTGCGGCAAGCCGATGATCAAGCGGACGGGTCGGTTCGGGCCGTTCCTTTCGTGCAGCGACTACCCGGACTGCAAGGGCATCGTGAACCTGGACAAGAACGGCGCGGTGAAGCTGCCGAGCCCGCCGCCGCTGCTGACGGACATCCCCTGCAACAAGTGCGACGAGGGCGTGATGAACCTGCGCCGCAGCAAGCGTGGGCCGTGGCTGAGCTGCAATCGGTTCCCCAAGTGTCGCGGGCGTGTGGGGTGGAAGTCGCTGGACGAGGACGAGCAGAAGAAGTGGGAACTGGCGCTGATGAATCACGAGAAGGCCAACCCCGTCAAGCAGATCAAGACCCTCGACGGCCGGGTGATCACCGACGCCGAGCCGTACATACCGCGTGTCGAGGGTGCCGAGGAGCCGGCCGAGTCGGACGCGGAGATGGCCGAGGCCTGACCGAATCTTTTGCAATCTATTCGGGATTAACGCGGCGTGGATCACGCGTCCACAGCGTCTTATAAGCTGAACGAACAAGCGGCGCGGCGGGGACGTATCACCCGCGTCGACCCACTCAGTCGATTGATCCGGTGTATACCGAGCCCTACGATCACGGAGCGATGATGCGGAACAGGATAATCAGTTCAACTTTCCTGCTGGCCCTGCTCGGTGTGGTCATCGCGGCTGCGCACGCGACCGACGCGGCGCGCATCGAAGCGCTGATGGATCACGCCCGGCGCCTGGCCGGTCAGAAGCAGTTCGCCCAGGCCGCCAACACCTACCGCAGGGTGCTGTCGATCGATCCCGACCACGCCGTTGCCTATCGGAACATCTGGAAGATCGATCGCGCGTTGGGTGTGCCGGACAATCCCGCGTTGCGTCAGCAGCTCGCGCGGGACTTCGGTGAAGGGTTTTTTCTCAGCGCCTCCGAGCACTACCTGATCCTGTACGACGGGCGGCACAGCTGGGCCGACAGCCGCGCCCGCACGCTGGAGATGGCGTACGACCAGTTCCACGACCAGATGCGTAAGGCGGGTTTCAAGCCCGTGCCGCTGCAGCACCGCATGGTCTGCCTCATGTTCAACACGCACGACGACTACCTGGCGTATGCGCGCGAGGTGGACAGGATCGAGCACAACTGGTCCAGCGGGTATTACTCGCAGCGCACCAACCGCGTTTCGTTTTTCAACATCCACTACTCGCCGCAGCTGAAAGACACGGTGCTGGAGATTCAGAAGCTGGAGAACGAGGTGCAGCGGCTGGTCGGCGAGGCGGCGCAGGACAAGCGACAGCAGGGCCGACTGAACAGTACCCGGGCGCGTTTGTCCGCTCATCGCCGCGCCTACGAGCGGGCCGCGGCCTACGGCAATATCCAACAAACGATCCACGAGGCGGCACACCAGATCGCTTTCAACAGCGGCATCCAGACGCGCGCCTCGGCCTA
>JANQJT010000327.1 GCA_028281485.1 Phycisphaeraceae bacterium | reverse complement strand
ATCCAGAACATGAACCTCGTGTTCGGCCTGGACGAGACGGTCGGGCTGCTCTAAGGATTCAGGTCTCTTGCACGGTGGCCAGCGATCGACGGGCGTCGTCGATGGTTACGGTCTGACGCGTGCGCTCAAGGAAAAAGCTGACCGAATCGAAACCGAGCGATGCGAGCAGGTCGAGGGCTTCGACGAACTGGTCGCCGACGCGCTGGGGCACGTGGCTGTCGCTGCCGAGCACGATGGGGATGTCGCGCTGACGGATTTCTTCGAGAATCGCTGCACCGGGGTTGAACTCGGGGATGACCTTTTGCAGGCCGGACGTGTTCAGTTCCATCGCGGTGTCGGTCCTGGCGATGCGGTCGAGGGCGCGGCAGATGTCGGGCATGATGCGGTCGAGGTCCCAGTGGTCGGCGGTGGTGTTCTTGACCAGGTCCGGGTGGCTGAGCGTGTCGAACAGGCCGGTCTCTGCGACGTAGGCGAGCTGGTCGAAGTAGGCGCGCTGCTTGGCGAGCGGGTCGCTGGCGAACCGCTCCCACCAGACGCCGAGGAACGGGTGGATCGAGCCGAGCACGTGGTGCAGGCGGTCGTCGGCGAGCTGTTTTTCGAGGAACGGTTCGAGGCCGGGCATGTAGTCGGCCTCGATGCCGAGCCGCACGTCCACGCGACCGGCGTAGGCGTCACGGGCGCGGTCGACCATGTCGACGTATTCGTCCCACTGCTCGGGGGCCATGCGGACGGCGTGGCTGATGCGGTCGGGCAGGGGGTTGTGGCAGGTGATGACGATGCCGGCCAGACCTCGGTCGAGGGCGGTCTGGGCGTACCGCTCAGGCTCGCCGGTGGCGTGCTTGCACAGTGGGGTGTGCATGTGTGAGTCGTAGAGGATGGGGCGGGTGGCGGTCATGGTTGGTATCTGATCGACATAATACGCAGGCGTCTTCGGTCGGGCAGGCGGCGGGTTCGCGGCGATTTTAGCGGGTTTTTATCGCGGATGTGTTGCGAAAAAGGGGGGCGGGGCTTATCGTCGGTACGAGTGAAATTGCGGGCTGCCGCCCACGGAGCCAAGGATGAGCGAAGCGGATCCGACCACCGAGCAAGACGTACAGGGCGTCGAGATGGACCTGAGCGAATCCACGATCCTGATCGTGGATGACAACCCTCAGAACCTGGAGCTGTTGCAGGCCTACCTCGAGGAACTGCCGTGCACGATCCTGACGGCCAACGACGGCGTCGAGGCGCTGGACGTGGTCGGTCAGCAGACGATCGATCTGATCCTGCTGGACGTGATGATGCCGCGCATGAGCGGGTTCGAGGTTTGCAAGAAGCTCAAGAGCTCACCCGGGACGCGCACGATCCCCATCATCATGGTCACCGCCCTGACCGAGATCGGCGACATCGAACGCGGCGTCGAGTCCGGCACCGACGACTTCCTCTCCAAGCCGATCAAGAAGCTGGAGCTGGTCACGCGTGTGAAGTCTCTGCTGCGCGTGCGTCACCTGAAGCGCGAGCTGGACCGCACGCTGGCGTACCTGGAAAACATCGACGAGGACGGCGACGACGCCAAGTCGCAGTAAAACGCGTCCCCGGTGCGTTTGCCTTTCTGCAGCACTCTCCATGACAGGAGGACCCGTATGCGTTTGGTGACCGGTGTGTTATTGACGGCGGCCCTGATGCTCGCGGGCTGCGCGGATTTAGAGGTAGAAGAAACAACGGACAGCCTCAAGGTAACCACAATCGAAACGAAGACGATCATGGATAACATCGATGTGCTCGAGCAGAGCGACAGCCGCATGATCGTCCAGCTGCCCAACGGCCTGGTCGTCATCGCGCAGGACGTGCCCACCGCCCCGGTCGTCAGCGTGCACTGCTGGATCAAGACCGGCTCGATCTTCGAACAGCAACACAACGGCGCGGGCCTCAGCCACTTCCTCGAACACCTCGCCTCCGGCGGGACGACCTCCAACCGCACCGAAGCCGAGTCGTCGGCCATCCTCGGCTCAATCGGCGCCCAGACCAACGCCGCCACCAGCAGCGACACCGTCCGCTACTACATCAACACCTCCTCGGAGCATTGGGGCGAGGCCATCGGTCTGATGAGCGACTGGATGCAGAACTCCGCGATCGACCCCGCCGAGTACGAGCGCGAGCGCAGCGTGATCCAGCGTGAGTTCGAGATGGGCCGGGGCGATCCCAACCGTATCTTCTGGAAGCTCACCCAGCAGGTGCGCTACCGCGCCCACCCGCTCCGTCACCCGATCATCGGTTACATCGATGAGTTTATGACGGTCACGCGCGACGAATTGCACGCGTTCTACAAGCAGATGTACGTGCCGAACAACATGGTCTTCGTCGTGGCGGGCGACATCGACCCCCGGAATGTCGTCACGGAAGTCGCACTGCTCTGGAAAGACGCCGAGGCGGGCGAGCTGCCTGAGATGTCGCTGCCGATCGAGCCGAAACCGACCGAGGGTTTGGAGATCGTGGGTCATGCGGACATCAGTCGGCCGCGCCTGCGGATCGGCTGGCCGGGCACGTCGCTGGGCGGTGAGCACGATTACGAGCTGGACCTGCTGGCGCGCGTGCTGGGTCAGGGCGATCTGTCGCGCCTGGTGAAGACCGTGCGTGACGAGCAGCGGCTGGTGACGTCGGTCAGCGCCTACAACTACAGCATGGTCTGGGGTGAGGGCATGTTCGGCGTGGACGCGGTGATCGCCCCCGCCCCCGGAAGCGAGGCCGATACCGAGGATCAGATTGATAAGGTCAAAGTCGCGATCCTCAAAGAGGTCTATCGCATCCGTGACGAGGGTGTGACGGAAGACGAGTTGGCACGGGCCAAGAGCCAGACGGTGGCGGAGGTGGTGCGGTCGGCGCAGACCGTCGAGGCGACGGCCTCGCGCCTGGCGTCGGACTTCATCGGCATGGGCGATCCCGATTACCTGCTGCACTACGCCGAGGCGATCGAGGAAATCACTCCGGCCCGGGTGAAGGCCGCGGCCGAGGCGATCATCGAAGACGACCACACGCTCACGGTGGTCATGCTGCCGAGCAAGGAGCCGGGCGGCCGGAGGCGACCTATGTGGTCGAGCGGCTGATGGAGGTGTCCGCGCGCGAGATGGGACTGGACCCGGCCGAACTGCGCCGGCGTAATTTCATCAAAACGTTTCCGCACCAGACGCCGGTGATCATGGCCTATGACTGCGGCGATTATCCCGCTTCGCTCGAGCGCGCGCTCGAACTCGCCGGGTACAATAGCCTCAATGAACGCAAGCAGGAGGCGGCGCGGCGCGGCCGGCTGCGCGGCCTCGGGCTCTCGACCTATATCGAGGCCTGCGGCATCGCGCCGAGCCAGGCGGTCGGCTCGCTCGGGGCCGGCGTCGGCTTGTGGGAATCGGCGGAGGTGCGCGTCAATCCGACCGGTACCGTCGAGGTCCTCACCGGCAGCCACAGCCACGGCCAGGGCCCCGAGACGACCTTCGCCCAGCTCGTATCCGAGCGGCTCGGCATCCCGATCGAGAGCATCGCGATCGTGCATGGCGACACCGACAAGGTGCAATTCGGCATGGGCACCTA
>JANQJT010000123.1 GCA_028281485.1 Phycisphaeraceae bacterium | reverse complement strand
TGGGAGCGGGTGTGATGAGCAAGGGCGCGACGGCGATGGTGGGAGCGGGTGTGATGAGCAAGGGCGCGACGGCGATGGTGGGCGCGGGTGTGGTTGGCGGCGGCGGGATCGGCGCGATGGTGTTGATCGATGGCGCGGTGCGCGGTGATTTGTGTGTGTTGGAAATGGAGGCGGCGGGGCCTTGCGATGAGCGCGTGGTGACGATTGGTGTGGCGCGAGAGCGTGGTGGGTGGGATCCGCGGGAGCGCGAGCGTGTGTCTGATCTGGAGGGCAGGCGTTTGACGGTGGTTCAGCCTGTGTTGTTGGAGGGGATTGAGGCTGCGGGGCGCGTGTTGTTTGTGGGGCGTGTGGCGGCGGTGCGTCAGCGGTTGGACGGGAAGCGAGATGGTTATGAGCTGCGCGGCGTGTGTGACTGGAGCGGATTGCTTGAGGGCGTGGTAGAAGGCGCGATCGATTCGGGCGAGCGTGTGGGTGATGTGATCGTGCGGTTGAGTGATGGGGCGGGGCTGGGCTTGGATGTTGGGTTGGTTGGTGCGGGGGTGTTGGGACGTGTGGTGGGTCGGTCGTGGGGTGCGGGCGCGGAGTTGGGCGCGGTGTTGCGCTGGTTGTTGGATCGACACGGCTTGGTCGTGCGGCGGGAGATGAGCTGGGATGGCGGGGGTGTGATTGAGCGGCGCGGTGTGCGAGAGCTGGCGCGGGGACGGGATGTTTCCGTGGTGGTGAGCGAAGGCGCGGTGGCGGGTGTGGATGATGATATTGAGCGCGGCCGCGCGGTGAAGATGGTGGGTGTGTGCGGCGGCCAGGTGGTGGAGTCGACGTTTGAGATGGTTGCGGGGTGGGATGTTGCGGGTGAGGGACTGGCGGATGGTGAGTATGCGCGGTCGACGAGTGGCGCGTTTGAGGATGTGGCGGACGTGTATCGGTTGTGGGTGTTGAACGAGGATGGGGCGCTGGGGGGGGCGGCGTACGATCTGACGGGGTTGTTTGGAGATGGCCGGGCGGTTGAGCCGACCGGCTTGCGGTTTGGTGGTGCGCTGAGCGCGGATGCGTCGGGCCGGAGCCTGGGCGTGGTGGTGGAGTATTCGGATGACAACGGTTTGAGCTGGCGACTGTACCCGGGGCGCGTGGCCAACGAGCGTGGGAGAGCGGGGGTGTACCTGGACGACGACGTGTTGGACGGGGATTACTTTGCGTCGGCGAAGGCGGGTGGCGTACGCGTGCGTGTGACGGCGACGCTGACCAATCCGCTTCGGACAGAGGTGGTGCGCTGGGCGGGTCATCCGTTTGCTGGTGGGCATGCGACGCGCGCGTTTGACTTGCGAGGGCTTTTTGCGTGGCGGCGGGTGGACAGCGGGAGCAAGTATTTCGGTGAGATTGAAGCGGGTTTGCGCCCGGCGGACGAGACGGATGGTCGTGGCGCGATGCGGCGTTGGTTGGATGAGCGGGCGCCGGTGATGGGTGTGGACCAGGCGAAGTTGTCGGTGGTGTTGGACGGGTTGGTGCTGGGCGCGGGTGTTGGGGATCGGGTGACGGTAGGGCTGGACGGCGAGCGTGTCGATGGCGGGGCGCGCGTGGTGCGCCGTGTGACGTGGGATTGGGATCGGATGCGGACGGAAGTTGGGCTTGAGGGGATTGGGAGACGGGTGTGATTGAGGCGATGTTGCAGTTTGGCGTGGCGGGATTGATGGGCGTGCTGTGGGTGTGGGAGCGTGGTCATTCGCGGCGGCGTGAGCGTCAGTTGAGCGAGGCGCACGAGCGGATCGTTCGCCGGGATGAGCGGCTGGGCGTGCTGGTGGGGATGGTGCGGCGGAATACGGCGGCGATGATTCAGTTTCATCACACGCAGAAACAGTTGGCGGATCTACTGGAGGTGATGACGCATGAGTGGGTACGGGGCAAGGGCGATCGTTAGCGGGTTGTTGGTTTGGTGTGTGGTGGGTTGTGGTTCGCCGCCAGCGGTGACGCCTTTGATGCGCGTGGTGGGCGAGGCGCTGGAGGCGGAGGCGGCGTTGGTGGAGTTGGACGCGGCGCGTTACGCGGCGTGGGGCGCGGAGCAGCGGGCGATGCTGCGACAGGGTTTTGAGTCGGACATCGCGGCGCGAGAGGCGTTGGATGCGGAGTGGGTGCGTGAGCACGTGCGCGTTTACGTGACGGCGCGCGAGTTGTTGGCGGCTTCGGGTGAGAAGATGCGTGCGTCGATGGTGCGTCGTCGGGAGAACCTGGCGGCGGCGGGCGAGGCGCAGCGACGGGCGATCGAGTTGATCGAGCAACAGGACGTGTTGATGGAGCGTGTGCCGGACCTTCGGCGGTGGGTGTTGGAACAGGCGGTTGATTGATGATGGGAGCGAGCGATGTCGGATGAGCGTTTGAGTGACTTGGTGTCGGAGCGGCTGAGTTTGAACTGGGAGGCGTTTCGCGAGGCGCATCCGGGTTTGGCGGGCGCGATGGAGCGGGTGGGTCTTGTGGAGCAGATCGTGGACGACCTGAAGACGGATGCGGGGTATCGGGAGGCGATGGCGCAGGCGGAATTGGATGAGCGGACGCTTGCGGCGGCGGCGGAGGTGCTGAAGCACGTGGACGTGGTGGTGAGTCGGGCGTTGGGTCTTTGAGCGAGGAGGCGGGGATGAGTCGGTATTTGTCGAGGAAGTTTTTGATGGCGTTGGCGGCGCAGATCGGGGCGTTGGTGGTGTTGATCTGGCCGGAGCATGAGGTGACTGTGATGACGACGGTGGAGGCGGTTGCGGCGCTGGTGGTGTCGCTGGGGTCGGCGCTGGGTTACGTGGCGGCGGAGAGCTCGATTGACCGGAAGCGAGCGGAGGAAGGGCAGCGGTGAGCGGTTCTTGATCGGAGGGGGCTTGTGGGGTTAGGCTGCGGGTATGAAGTGGAGCTGCTTATCATTTGTGTTCGTGATTTCCGCGTGCCTGGTCGGGTGTGAAGGTGTTGCGTGGAAGGGGGGTGCGTTGAGAGGCGATGCGCCGCGCGTGGGGGCGTGGCCTTTTGCGCCGCGCGAGATTCGCGTGCATCCGTTTACGTCGATCGCTTATGACAAGAGCGCGGACCTGTATGTGATCGAGGCGCGGGTGGAGTTGTTGGATTTGAACGGGGACGCGACGAAGGGGGTGGGGTCTTTTCGTTTTGAGTTGTTGCGGTCGCTTGAGCCGGACGATGTGCGGGCGGAGTCTCGTGAGCTGATGAGTCTTTGGGCGTCGTCGATTGCGACGCTGGAGGACAACGCGGCGCACTACGACGGGATCACGCGGACGTATTGGTTCCGGCTGGAGTTGCACGAGCCCCTGGAGGCGAATGCGCGGTTGTTCCTGGTGGCGCACTACACGGATGCGAGCGGGCAGCGCATGACCGCGGAGAGTGTGCTGAGTCTGTCGGGGCTGGAGGCGGCGTCGGCGGATTAACCGATCGCTTGTTGGGTGGATTCGAGGAGCTGGTTGGCGCGGTTTTGGTCGGGGGCCTCGACGATGATGCGCATGATGGGTTCGGTGTTGGACGGGCGGACGTGGATCCAGCCGTCGGGCAGATCGACGCGAACGCCGTCCTGTTCGTCGATGGCGTGATCGGCGAAGGCCTGTTTGACGGCGGCGCCGGCGGCCTCGGCCATGCCGGGTTGGATGGGGCACTTGGTTTTTACGATGGTGTAGGCGGGGATGTCGTCGACGAGTTGGCTGACGGTCTTGCCGGTGGTGGCCATCAGTTCGAGGAGCAGTGCTGCGCCGGCGAGGGAATCGCGGACGTAACCGATGACGGGCCAGATGATGCCGCCGTTGCCTTCGCCACCGACGACACAGTTGGTTTCGCGCATGCGTTTGGCGACGTTGGCTTCGCCGACGGGTGTGCGATAGACGGTTTGGTCGTGTTGGGTGGCGATGTCGTCGATCATGCGGCTGGTGGAGAGGTTGGCGGCGGCGGGGCCGGGTGTACGGGCCATGACGTGCTTGGCGCAGAGGGCGAGGGTGTATTCCTCGCCGATGTAGGCGCCGTTTTCGTCGGCGACGGCGAGGCGGTCGGCGTCGGGGTCTTGGGCGAGGCCGATGTGTGCGTTGTGTTGTCGTACGGCGTCGGACAGGCCTGTGAGGTTTTCGGCGGTGGGTTCGGGTGTGTGTGGGAAGTGGCCGGTGGTTTCGCCGTAGAGGTGGACGAGTTCGACGCCGAGTTCGTTGAGGAGCATGGCGCCGGCGGGGCCGCCCGCGCCGTGGACGGAATCGAGGACAACCTTGATGTTGGCGTCGCGGATGGCCTGGACGTCGACGTTGTTGAGGACGCGGTCGACGTGGACGCGGTGTGTGGTGTCGTCGGAGCCGATGGGTTGGAGCTGTTCGACGGGTGCGTAATCGAAGTCCTGTTTGTGGAAGCGTTCGATGATCTGTTTGGATTGATCGGACGGCGGTGCGACGCCGTCGGCGGTGAGGGGTTTGAGGCCGTTCCAGATGATGGGGTTGTGGCTGGCGGTGGCGACCATGCCGCCTTGTGCGCCGAGGTGTTCGATCATGATCGCGACGGATGGTGTGGTGACGATGCCGAGTGTGGTGACCCGGCAGCCGACGGCGCTGAGGCCGGCGATGGCGGCGGATTCGATCATCTGTCCGGAAGGGCGGGAGTCACGGCCGAAGACGACGTGGGGGTTGGGGTGGCCGGTGGTCTGCTTGAGGTGTGAGCCGTAGGCGGCGGCGAAGTGGGTGGCGACCTGGGGGGTGAGTGATTGACCGATAAGTCCGCGCAATCCGCTCACGGAGATCATCAGGGGTGCGTCGTTCATGGTGTGCCTCAACGGTGATGAAATCGGCTTTGTGGGTTTGATCGGGAGGGACAGCGTAGCGGATTGGTGTAGAAGAACAAGAGGATGTTTTTGTTATTGACTCAAGTTTTAAGGCATTTAAAGCCGGTTTTCGGGTCTGCCGATAGAGTGGGTAAGCACGCAATAGCGTGGGGTCGGCGTTGTCTTCACAATCTGTACGGACAATGAAATGAAGCGTATTGCGATCAACTCCATAGGGGTCGGCGACGTTTTTGACAGGTCGCTTTTTTTATCGAGCGGCCAGAAGCTGGTGCCCGCCGGCGAGGTGGTCACCGAGCGGCACATTCAATTGATGCACCGCCAGAGCGACAGTTTCCTTTACGAAGGGAACGGTGGCGGGAGCGTCCCTCGGGGAACCGGACCTGTGAGTTCTCAATCGAGCCAAGGCGATATGTCAGCGAAGCGTGAGCGCGTGCGCGTGCGTAAGCAGCGAGTGGAGACGTGCGACGCGGTTGTGCAGCGCCTGACGGACGGCTTGTCGCAGCGTGTGTTGCGTGTGTCGGCCCAGCATATGGAGATTTGGGACACGAACCGCGTATCGGACGAGCCTTGGCCGAGCGATGCTGAGATCGTTGCGATGCACGATCGGGGTGTCAGCAAGTTGGCGCGGTTTCACGATCGGCTGGACGCGGGCGAGCAGGTGGATGTGAGCGAGTTGGACTCGATCCTTTCGGGTCTGATTGATCTGTTGCTGCGTCATCGTGAGCGGTTTACGCGTATCGCGCTGTGTGTGCCGCGTCGTGATGACTACGTGGCGGATCACGCCTACACGGCGTGCGTGTTTGCGCTGGCGATCGGGGCGCAGCTGACGTGGGGGATGGATGACGTGCGACGCGTGGGTCGTGCGGCGCTGCTGTATGACACGGGGATGATGGTGGTGCCGGAGCGGATCCGCAAGGGCGGCGAGCAGCTTTCTGATATCGATCGGGGCAGGATTCAGCGTCACACGGCGTACAGCGCGGCGGTGTTGGAATCCGTACAGGGCATCGATGACGCGATCCGTCTGGCGGCGTATCAGCACCACGAACGAGAGAACGGAACGGGTTACCCGTGCGGCTCGCGTGATCGTGACATTGGGGATATCGCGCGCGTGATCGCCGTGGCGGATGTGTACGCGGCGATGAGTGCGCCGCGCAACTACCGCAAGGACCGCTTGCCTTACGCGGCGATGGAGCAGCTGGTGCGATCGGCGGGGGCGGGTCAGTTCTACAAGCCCGCTGTGCGTGCGCTGGTGCAGATGGCGGGGCTTTTTCCTGTGGGTTCGTGCGTGCAGTTGTGCTCGGGCAAGCTGGCGCGCGTGGAGGCGGCGAACCCGGATCATCTGGATCGGCCTGTCATTCAGCCGGTGACGGATTCGGGCGAATCCATCGGCGAGCCGATCGACCTGAAGCGACTGCCGAAGAGCCAGATGAACATCGGACGACCGGTGCCGACGCCCGAGTCGATGATGCCCGCGGCTTGAGGGTCTGGGGTCTTGCTATACTGCCGGGGACATGTACGAGCTGACCGTTGAACGCGACTTCAAGGCGACCCATGCGCTGCGTCTGTATGACGGGGCGATGGAGCCGATGCACGAACACGATTGGCGTGTGGTGGTGACGGTGTCGTCTGCTGGGTTGGACGCGATCGACGTGGTGGTGGATTTTCACGCGTTAGAGGGGTGGTTGGACGCGGCGATCGAGCCGATGTGCGGTGCGTGTCTCAACGAGCTGGAGGCGTTTGCGTCGTGCAATCCGTCGGCGGAGCGCGTGGCGGAGCGTGTTGCGATGGGGCTGGGCGAAAAGATGCCCGAGGGCGTGCGGCTCGTGAGCGTGGCGGTGACCGAGGCGCCGGGTTGTGTGGCGGTGTATCGGTCGAGCGATTAGACGATCACCAGCGGTTCGCGGTCGCGCTTGGCGATGTCGATCGCGATGGCGCGACTGAGCTGCTGGATCAGCCTCTTTTTCAGGACAGGCAGGTAGGGGCGTTCGGTGTGGGTGTGGTCGGTGAGGACGACGGCGGTGCCGCGCGCGTTGGCAGCGAGCACATCGTGGTGCCGCATCTCACCGGTGAGGTAGAGATCGGCGGCGACGGGCGCGAGGACGCTGTGACCCGCTCCGGCACACAGCGCGATGGTCTTGATGGACCGGCGGGGCGTTGGGGCGGCGAGACGGACGTGGTCTAAGCCGAGGTGTTGCTTGATCTGATGGGTGATGTTGTCGAGTGACGTTGCCTTGCGGAGCGTGACCAGCCTGCCGATCCCGGTGTCGCGCAGCGGGCGCGGCTCGAGGGGATAGACCTCCCAGGCGGGCTGTTCGTAGGGGTGGTGTTGATCGATGGCGTGGGTGATGACGGGCAGGGCGGCACGGGGGGCGACCATCTCCATGCGGATCTCGTCTGCGGATTCGAGTCGGCCGGCGCTACCGACTACGGGATTCGTGGTGTCGTCGCCGAGGAAGGTGCCGATGCCGGCTGTGTTGAAGGAGCAGTGCGTGTAGTGACCGATTGTGCCGGCGCCGGCCTGGGCGAGGGCATTGCAAAGCTTGTCGGCGCTGCGGTGGGGTACGAAGACGACGACCTTGAGTTCTTCAGTCGGTGGTGTGGTGGTGTGGTGCTGGATGGGGGAGACGTCGCGCGCATCGAAGGCCCGGGCGAGGAAGTCGTTGACGCCTTCGGGCGCCGCGTCGAGCGCGGTGTGAGGTGAGTAGATGGCGATGCGATTTTCGATCGCGCCGGTGATGATGCGGCCTTTGTTGCCGGCGGTCAGGCGCGTGAGCTTGTCGAAGATGGGCGGGTGGTAAGCGATGATCAATTCGGCCTTGCGCGCGATGGCTTCGTCGAGGACCGGCTCGGTCAGGTCGATCGTGAGCAGTGCGCGCGAGATGCGGCGCGGTCGGGTAGGTGCGGCGAGCAAGCCGACGTTGTCCCAGTCTTCAGCCAGTTCCAGCGGCGCGATGGCCTGCATCGCCGCGACGACCTGATCGAGTGTCACGCTCATAGGTGTGATTGTAGTGGCAGAGGATTTGCACGCACATTTTGTGTGCCGATCGGCGAACCGAGCGGCGGTCGGCGGCGTTTTACCGTCAGCGGGGGTGAGTGGATCGGATCGGCCGGATGGACGATATGAGGAACGATGAGTAACAGACAGCTGATCATATCGGACGTGCACCTGGGGATGCCCGGTTACGCCGAGGCGGAGCAGCTGCGGACGCTTTGGGCCGATTGTGACGAGCTGATCGTCAACGGGGACCTGGCGGAGATGCAGCACCCGTCTTTTTCAGCGCAGGCGGGTTGGCAGATGGTGGAGCTGCGCTCGCTGACGGAGCACGACGGGGTCGAGCTGACGCTGATCTCGGGCAATCACGACCCGTACCTGGCTGAGCGGCGTCACATGAACCTGGCCGGCGGACAGGTGTTCGTCACGCACGGCGACGTGCTGCACCCGTCGATCGCGCCGTGGTGTCCGACCAGCGATCAGGTGAAGCGCGAGTACTTCGCCACGGAACAGGCGCTGTCGCCGGCTTCGCGGATGAACCTCGAGACGCGCCTGGCTATCACCGCCCACGCCGCGTACGCCTCGTGGCAGCGACACATGCGCGGCGAAGAAAAGAAAAACACCACCTCGATCCGATCGCTGCTTTCCCGCCCGATCCACCTGATCCGATTGTTTCACTTCTGGGCGATCATGCCGCAGCTTGCGGCGCGGTTCGCCGAGCAGCACGCGCCCGCGTCGCGCTACGTGCTGACCGGTCACACGCACTGGCCGGGTGTGTGGACGCGGCGCGGACGGGTGATCATCAACACCGGCTGCTTCACTTATCCCGGTCGGCCGTGGGCGGTGCGGATCGATGATCGATGCTTGAGCGTGCACAAGGTCCGCAAGGACGAGACGGGTTACCACGTGGACGAGCGGGTGATCAGGGGATTGCCGCTGGACCCTTTTGACGCGGACAATTTAGGCGACGAGCCCTTGCGCGGTCCGTACGCCTTCCCCGCGGCCTAACACTTACATCATGGCGATCACGCGGCCGGCGCGTTGTCGCGTCGGCTCGACACGCAGCGCGTTGGGCCGATCGTTTTCGTCGATGCGCTTGCGGGCCTGGGCTTCGGTGTTGCCGCCGGCCATGTGGCGTTGCATGACGCGTTGCAGCGCCGCCTCGGTGTCGGAATCCAGAAACCACGACTCGTCGAACAGGTCGTAGAGCAGTCGCCACGGCTCGTCTTCCAACAACACGTACTGCCCCTCGACAATCACCAGCCCGCTCCACGGCTCAATCCGAATCGCGTCGGCCACGGGCTCGTGTGAGTCGCGGCAGTAGATGGGCACGCCGATCGGATCGTCGTCGGCGGCCTGGTGACGCAGGCGATCGACGAGTCGGACGAAGTTGGACGAGTCGTAGGTGTGTGGGGCGCCCTTGCGGTGGCGCTGGCCGGCCGCGTCGAGCTGGGCGTTGGGCAGGTGGAAGCCGTCCATCGCCAGGACGTTGGCAAAGCCGGCGCCCGCGGCGGTGTTGATGCGATCGACAAGTTGTCCGGCGAGCGTGCTCTTGCCGCTGCCCGGTCCGCCGGCGATCGCCAGCACGTACCGCCGCCGATTCACACGGCGCATGCTGGTCAGCAGGTCGTGTGCGAGTTGGTCGATGCTCTCGGGCATGAGCCGATGATAGCAACGCCTGATGTGTTGTGTGACGCGGTGGTTTTACAGCTTGTCCGCGACGAGGCTGGCCAGTTCTGAGCGTTCGCTCTTGGCCAGCGAGACGTGGCCGACGATGCCCTGGCCCTTGAGGGCCTCGACCATGTAGGACAGGCCGTTGGACGAGGTGTCGAGGTAGGGGTTGTCGATCTGGGCGACGTCGCCGGTGAGGATGAGCTTGGTGCCTTCGCCGACGCGGCTGGCGATGGTCTTCACCTCGTGCGGCGTGAGGTTCTGGGCCTCATCGACGATGAGGAACTGGTTGGGGATGGATCGGCCGCGGATGTAGGTCAGCGGTTCGAGGACGAGCTTGCCGTCTTTCATCATCTCCTGGACGCGTTGTTCGGGGCCCTTGGAGTCGGCGTGCTGGCTGCCGCCGCCGCGCGTGGTCAACAGGTACGCGAGGTTGTCGAAGATCGGCTGCATCCAGGCGGAGAGTTTTTCCTGCACGTCGCCGGGCAGGTAACCCAGGTCGCGACCGAGCGGCATGATGGGGCGGGCGACCAGCAGGCGATCGAAGCGGTCTTCGACAAACGTGCGCGACATGCCCGCGGCCAGCGCGAGCAGCGTCTTGCCCGAGCCGGCCGTGCCGAGCAGCGTGACGAGCTTGACCTCGTCGTCGAGGAGCAGGTCGAGCGCCATGGTCTGCTGGACGTTGCGCGGCATGACGCCGTACACGGGCTTGCGCGGCCCGGTCACGGGGACGATGTGGTCGGTGTCGGCCAGGCGACGGGCCAGGCCGGTGTGTGAGTCGCCGCGCACGTCGCGCATCAGCACGAACTGGTTGGGGTGCAGCTCGATGTCGTGTGACTGACCGCTGGCCTCGTCGGTCACGGTCAGGTAATCGGTGAGCTGATCGATGGGCAGCTGTTTCTCGTCCCACATCGAGTCGATCACCTCCGTGGGGACGGTGAGCTCGACGTAGCCGGTGTACAGGCGGTCGGCGTCGACCTTTTGCGCCTCGAAGTCCTGGGTCTCGATGCCGAGGGCGTCGCTCTTGATGCGTGCGTTGATGTCCTTGGAGATGAAGATGGTGCGGTGACCGGACCGGTGGCTCTGGTAGGCGCAGGCGATGATGCGGTTGTCGGGGCTGGCGCCGTGGAGCGAGGGGGGCAGCTCGTGTTCGCCGAGGTCGACCTGGACCAGGCCGCCGTGGCCGTTCCACTTCACGCCCTCGCTGAGCTTGCCGGTGTCTCGGAGGCGATCGAGGTGGCGGATCGCCTCGCGGGCGTTGCGACCGACGTCGTCGTTCTGCTTCTTGAAGGTGTCGATCTCTTCGATGACGGTGAACGGGATCACCACGCGGTTGTCATCGAACATGAACATCGCGTTGGGGTTGTGCAACAGGACGTTCGTGTCGAGCACGAAGTATTTGCGGTCGTTGACGTTGGACTGGTCTGCGCTTCCGTTCGCGTCAGGCACCCGTATACCTCCACTTCTCTAGCATCTTTCCTGACGGGTATCGCGGGGCATCATACCCCACCGAACGCCGATCCGCGAAGGGATTCTCGTTTGATTGTGTCAGATTTCAGATCGCGTGGATGGCCATGACGGGTCGCCAGGCGGGGTTGTGACGGCCTGTTAACCTTCTAACGCCTCGGGCGACAGGAACTCGACATCACCCAGGGCGTCACCGGGATCGGGCTGGATTCCGAGGAGTTCCTTGCTGTCGACACCCAATAACATCATCAGCGAAGGCTCGATGATGAACTGTCCGCCGGTCGTGTAGGCGTTGTGGGTATCCTTTTTCTCGCAGTATTGGATCGCAATCGGCTGCGTAGCGATCTGAAAGCCTTGCAACTCGAAACCCAATCGCCACATCGAACCGATATCCAGGTACTGGTGGGACATGAATCCGATCCCACCGTGACCGATACTGCGTAACTGCACGTGGATGATGGACTGTGAGACGTGACTGGGATTCAGTTGCGTCAGCACGGCGTCGCCGCGGATCACGTAGCGTGAGTACGTGTGCCTGCCGTTGTCGCACGTGTCTTGCGACCAGTACTCGGCCTGTTCCAACTGCTCAATCAACAACTCGTGAGGTGTTGTAGACATTCCCCATTGCCTCCCAAAAAAAGGCGCTTCTGGCCCGTGTTTTCATCGACGAATTTGCCGATCCGCTTAGATTGGGGAATTGTATTTCTCGCATTCGGCAAGCCGTCCGATAGATTGTCGATTCAGATGACCTATGATGGGGGGCATGCGTTGGTTGACGGAGATCCTGGGCAATATCTGGACCATGGCGGTGGAAGCCGGGCCTTGGCTATTGGTGGGCTTCACGGCGGCGGCGGTCGTGCGGGCGCTGGTGCCGACCCGGATCGTTGCCAGTTGGCTGGGGCGCAGCGGCGTGGGAGGCGTCTTGCGAGCCAGCGTCGTGGGGATTCCCCTGCCGCTGTGTTCGTGCGGCGTGCTGCCCACGGCGATCGGCCTGAGACGCCAAGGCGCCAGTCGGCCCTCGACCGTGTCCTTCCTCGTTTCGACGCCCGAGATCGGGTTCGACTCGTTCCTGCTCAGTTACGCACTCCTCGGGCCGGTCATGGCGATCGCGCGACCGATCAGCGCGTTTGTCAGCGCCGTGGTCGCGGGGTTCGCCGCCATGGCGGTCAGCGGCGCGGATGAACCGGTTGAAACGGCACCGGAGCCATGCGATACGGGCTGCTGTTCATCGAATACGGATGCGATCCAGACCGATACCCAACCGACGCTGGTCAGTCGTGTGACCGAGGGATTCGTCTACGTCTTTACCAAGCTGCTGGGCGACATCAGCAAGTGGCTGGTCATCGCAATCATCGCGGCCGGCGTGATGAACACTTTCATCGATCCCAGCGCACTGGAGCGGTTCGGCAGCGGTCTGCCGGCCATGCTCGTGATGCTCGTGGTGGGCGTGCCGCTTTACCTGTGTGCCACCGCCTCGACGCCGATCGCCGCGGCGCTATTGCTGGCCGGCGTCTCACCCGGCACGGTCCTCGTGCTCTTGTTAGCGGGGCCGGCCACGAACATCGGGTCGATCGGATTGCTCCGCAAGGAGCTGGGCGGACGCGTGGTCGCCGCGTATCTCGCCGCGATTGCGGTGTGTTCGATCGGCATGGGCCTGGCGCTCGACGCGGTGGTGGGGGCGTTCGACGACATGATGGTCACCCCCACCAGCGCCGGTCACGAGCGACACCTGTTCCCGCACGGGTTCGCGGTTGCCGCGACGGTGTTGCTGATCGTTCTGGGACTGCGCGGACCGGCGATGCGACTGATTCGGTCGCGAACCCGTCAGCCCGAATCGTGCGGATGCGGCTCAGAGCAAGCCGCCCCCGATCGCGCCGCCGGCTTCCGGGTTTAGCGTTAACGCGGCTCGGGCGTACAATGCGACGCATGACGCTCGCACTGTTCATCCAGAGTATCGAAGAAGACCCGCTCATCTTTGCGAGCGTCGTCTTCACCGTCATCATCAGCATCACGCTGCACGAACTCGCGCACGGCTGGATGGCGATCCGTCTCGGTGATCGGACGCCGATCGAACTGGACCGCATGAACGTCAATCCCCTCGTTCACATGGGCCCGTGGTCGTTGATCGCGCTGCTGCTGGCGGGCATCGCGTGGGGGCAGATGCCGATTGACGCGTCACGGATGCGCGGCCGATTCGCCGAGGCCCTCGTGGCCGTGGCCGGCCCGCTGACCAACCTGCTGCTCGGCGTCTTGGCGCTCACAGCGTTGGGCCTGTGGGCAAGGTTCGATGATCGCTTCCCGATCATGGTCGAAGGCCAACATCAGGTCGTCGAGAACTCGGCCTTCTTCCTGTGGCAGTTCGGTCGAGTGAACCTGATTCTGTTCGTTTTCAACCTGCTGCCGATCCCGCCGCTGGACGGCTCGCACATCCTGGCCAACTTCAACCGCCCCTATGCCAACTTCATCTCCAACCCCGCCAACGGCGGCATGATCATGGTGCTGTTCATCTTCGCCTTCCTCTTCGGCGCGATCCTCTTTACCCCCGCGCAAAAACTCGGCCTGGAATACCTTTTTCTCGTCTCGGGCATCGACAGCCCGTTACTCTGGATTAACGTAATCCTGTAGGCGGTTTTATCTTGACCCGCCCGAGCCGGCGTCACTGGGGTTGCTCGCGGTGGGCGGGCTGACGATTGTCCGACGTCGGCGAATCGCCCTTTAACGCGAAATCAACCTTATTACGCTAGATAAACCTTGACCACCCCCGCCTCAACATGCATATTTCTTTTACCACACGCCTCCAATGGGGGAGAGAAGAGATGACTTTTACACTCCGGTTTCTGGGATTCGGGCTCTTGCTGTGCATCGCGCACTCTGCTCAAGGCGTCACTATAGAATACGACCTAAACGAACTAGAGGGTATCTACACACTTGATCCAGCAAGCCCCTACGCGGGTTTCACTAAGAAGGCCCTGTTAGACCTTCGTGACGACTTTGTCACGATTCAACAAGTTAACTTGCGTATTTCCGGATCACAGACATCGGATGTCTACTATGTCTCGCTGTCTGATGGAACGGGTCACGAGTACTGGAGGCAGTACAAGCCGAGAAGTGTCTTTATCCATCCCGGTGACATCGCTTCAAATCCATTTGGATCCATTACGGTCCCGTTCACTGCAAACAACTTTGTGCCCGATACCGGTGCGCTCCCCGAAGACCTCATCGTGAAAGATACAACCGGTAGTGAACCGGGCTCACTTCCCTTTGATACCAATGCGGTTGATTGGCATTTCGAGAATGAATTGATTCCGGATGCATCTATACCTTCATCGAAGCAGGATCTATGGCAAACCTTGCTTGACGAAGACCATCAATTCTATTTCATCTATCCGCTGACAATATTCTTTGGCCAAGCCGAAATAATACACTATGCCCAATATGAGATTACCGAAGCGGTGCTGATCATCGAGGGCACGCCGACGCCCGAACCGGCGTCACTGGGCATACTGGCGATCGGTGGCCTCGCCCTCGTCCGGCGCAGAGCTCGTTCAGCACAAGATCATTAATGAATGTTTTTCATTGATTGGTGTGATGAAGTCTTGTAGATTGCAATCAACGGTTTCCTTGGAGATGGAGATGAGGGGCAATGTATAAATCGATTGGGATATTGGGGATTTGTCTGTTGTTCACTCACGCTGCGCAGGGAGAGGTTGTAGAGTTCCCTCTACCCGATCTGAACGGCACTTTTGATACGGATTTCTCTAACCACACTCTCCGATCCGGTAACAAAACTCCGATCGAGGAAGTGATTGAATCATTCACATCGATCGATCACATCAGCCTCCGTGTCTCGGCTACCGTTACGCCCGATGTGTACCGCGTCTTCGACGGAGCCAGCGTATATGGCTCATATCTACGAGTTTATCCGGGATTCGAATATGGAATGAGTGCCGGGAATTTTGGGGTTAACTATCTAGCCCTCTTATCAGAAGATTTCATACCTGCCTCTGGCTCACTCGTGCCTGATGTTTCCGTGCCGATCACGCCTGATATATCTGTGTATCCCTTTGATATCGGCCCGCTCGTTTGGCAGGACGAGCATCAAATTGACCTCGATCTTTTCTTGTATGGCTATTCAAGACTGGATGACAGAGGAACCGTCGATTTGTTCTTACTGACATACGGTGCTTGGATTGGATCCCGGCCGCCCGCGGAGTCTCGCGTTGTGTATGCGAATGTGGAAATCACCGATGTCGTATTGATCATCGAGGGCACGGCGGTGCCCGAGCCGGCGTCGGTCGGAATACTTATGATCGGCGGCCTCGTCGCGTTGCGGCGACGCCGATAAGCACTCGACAACTAGAACTAGAACTAATAAAAAGCCCACGCTCGCAATTGAGCGTGGGCTTGTGGTTGATGGATTGAAGCGTCGGCTTACTTGCCGTTGACCAGCGCCGCCTGCGCCGCGGCCAGACGCGCCACCGGCACGCGGAACGGCGAGCAGGACACGTAGTTCAGGCCCACGCGGTGACAGAAGTCGATCGACGAGGGGTCGCCGCCGTGCTCACCGCAGATGCCCAGCTTCAGGCCCTTCTTCACGCCGCGGCCCTTCTCGGCGGCCATCGCCACCAGCTGGCCCACGCCCGTCTGGTCCAGCGACTGGAACGGGTCGACCGGCAGGACCTCCTGCTCGAGGTAGTCCGGCAGGAAGGTGTTGATGTCGTCTCGGCTGTAGCCGAACGTCATCTGCGTCAGGTCATTGGTGCCGAAGCTGAAGAAGTCGGCCTCGGTGGCGACCTCGTCGGCGGTCAGCGCCGCACGCGGGATCTCGATCATCGTGCCGACGGGGATGTTCAGCTTGCCGGTGTACTTCTTGGCCTTCTTCACCGCGGCGATCGTGGCGACCGCCTTCTCGCGGAGCGTGGCCAGCTCGGCCTTGGTGCCCACCAGCGGGATCATCACCTCGGGCTTGGCGTCGATGTTCTTCTTCTTGCAGTTGATGGTCGCCTCGGTGATCGCCGTGACCTGCATCTCGAGGATCTCGGGATACGTGATCGACAGGCGGCAGCCGCGGTGGCCGAGCATCGGGTTCATCTCGTGCAGCATCGACACGCGGTGCTTCACAATCGAAGGCTTGACGTTCAGCGCCTTGGCGACCTCGGCCTGGCCCTTCGCGTCGTGCGGGAGGAACTCGTGCAGCGGCGGGTCCAGCAGACGGACGGTGACGGGCAGACCCTTCATGGCCTTGAAGATGCCCTCGAAGTCCTTGCGCTGGTAGGGCAGCAGCTTCTTGAGCGCCTTGCGGCGGGAGGCCTCGTCCTCGGAGAGGATCATCTCACGCATCGCCAGGATGCGCGGGCCCTCGAAGAACATGTGCTCGGTGCGGCACAGGCCGATGCCCTGGGCGCCGAAGTCGCGGGCCCGCTTGGCGTCGGCCGGCGTGTCGGCGTTGGTGCGGACGGCCAGCGTGCGGAACTTGTCCGCCCAGCCCATCAGCTTGGAGAAGTTGCCCGACAGCTTCGGCGTGCGGGTCGCGACCGAACCGGCCATGACCTCGCCGCTGGTGCCGTCGATGGAGATCGTGTCGTTGCGGCCGAACTTCTTGCCCTTGACGGTGATGGTGCCGGCCTTCTCGTTGATCGAGATCGCGCCGGCGCCGGCGATGCAGCACTTGCCCCAACCGCGGGCCACCACGGCCGCGTGGCTGGTCATGCCGCCGGTGCTCGTGAGGATGCCCGCCGCAACGTGCATGCCCTCCACGTCCTCGGGGCTGGTCTCCTTGCGGACCAGCAGCACCTTCTCGCCCTGGTGCGAACGCTCGACAGCCTCATCAGCGGTGAACGCCAGCTTGCCGACCGCGGCGCCGGGGCTCGCGGGCAGACCCGTGCAGAGCACGGTGCGCGACGCCTTGGGATCGAACGAGGGCAGCAGGAGCTGGTTCAGGTCATTGGGCTTGACGCGCCCGACCGCGGTCTTCACGTTGACCAGCTTCTCGGCCACCATGTCCACGGCCATCTTCAGCGCCGCCGACGCGGTCCGCTTGCCGTTACGCGTCTGCAGCATGTAGAACGTGCCCTGCTCGATGGTGAACTCGATGTCCTGCATGTCCTTGTAGTGGTTCTCGAGCTTCTTCTTCACCGCCAGCAGCTGCTTGTAGACGTTCTTGCCGAGCTGGGGGAACTGCTTGGTCTTCCACTTGTTCATCTCACGCACGTGCATCGGCGTGCGGATGCCGGCCACGACGTCCTCGCCCTGGGCGTTGATCAGGAACTCGCCGAAGAACTCGTTCTTGCCGGTCGAAGGGTCGCGGGTGAAGCCCACGCCCGTGCCGCAGTCCTCGCCCATGTTGCCGAAGACCATGGTCTGCACGTTCACGGCCGTGCCCTTGAGACCGACGATCTCCTCCACCTGGCGGTACTTGATTGCGCGGGGGGCCATCCAGCTCTTGAACACCGCCTCGACGGCCAGCGACAGCTGCTTGAACGGGTCCTGCGGGAACGCCTGCTTGGTGTGCTTCTTGTAGACGGCCTTGTAGGCGTCGCAAAGCTCCTTGAGCCCTTCGGCCGGCACGTCGGTGTCCGCGGTCACCTTGTACTTCTTCTTGATCTTGTCGAAGGCCACCTCGAAGTGATGGTGGTCGACCTCCATCACCACGTCGCCGTACATGTTGATCAGGCGGCGGTAGCTGTCCCACGCGAAGCGCTCGTTGCCGGTGGCCCTGGCCACGCCGAGCACGGCCTTGTCGTTGAGGCCGAGGTTCAGGATGGTGTTCATCATGCCGGGCATGGACACCGCGGCGCCGGAGCGGACGCTGAACAGCAGCGGGTTGCTGTCGGAGCCGAACTTCTTGCCGGTCTCCTTCTCGGCGATCGTCACCGCCTTGTGCACCTCGTCCATCAGGCCCTTGGTCAGCTTGCGACCGGACTTGTAGTACTCGTCGCACACCTCGGTGGTGATCGTGAAGCCGGGGGGCACGGGCAGACCGATGCTGGTCATCTCCGCCAGGTTGGCGCCCTTGCCGCCGAGCAGTTCCTTCATGTCTTTCTGACCCTCGGTCTTGGTCTTACCGAAGTAGTAGACGCGCTTGTTTGCCTTCTTCTTAGCCATCGTCCCAGGTTCCTTCGTGTCGGGTAGGTTGGGGGGATTTCGTTTGTGGATCCCGCCGCCGCGCCTCGGCGCAAGGGCGATATCATGTTTCTCTAATGAATCCGGTTGCCTCGCTCGTTTAGGCCGCTGTAAAACCTCTCCACCACAGCAGCCGAAATGGAATTGCCGAGTATAGTATCCGATTATGACCCGTCAACGGTCCATCGCCGATTCACACGATCCAGCCCTGAAAAAACTGGCCCAGATCCCTCCGGGC
>JANQJT010000112.1 GCA_028281485.1 Phycisphaeraceae bacterium | reverse complement strand
CCCCCGACGGCAAACCCGTCTCGATGAAGATCGTCACCGACATGGCCATGACCAGCAAGACGACCGAGGTGACCTTCGGCCCCGACGCCACCACCATGGTCAACACGCAGGGCACGCGCACCAACACCCGCAAGCTGCCGGCCTACGACGGGTCGTGGATGCCCCCGGCCGCGGCGGGCCGCTACGTCACCGAGCAGTACGAAGCCGGCAACAAGACGTTCAGCTACACGACCATCGACCCGATGAGCGGCATCGAACCGCTGGAAACCAACGTCAATATCTACGAAGAAGAAACGATCGAGGTCGGCGGCAAGGTCGTGCCCGCGATCCGCATGGGATCGACACTCACCAAGATGCCGACCATGGAGATCATCACGCACTTCGACGCCGACATTCAGCCCCTGCGCACCTCGGTCGACATGGGCTTCATGCAAATGACGCTCGAGCGGGCCGACAAGGAGATCGCCCTGGCCGAACGCTCCGCGCCGGAGATGATGCTGGACACCACCATCACGCCGAGCAAGCCGATCAGCAGCCCGCGCAAGCTGCGGCGGGCAACCTACGTGCTGAAAACACCCGACACCATGCCCGAACTCCCGACGATCGGCGTCCAGACCGTCAAGAGAATCGACGACCACTCCGTGCGCGTGACGGTCGACCTCGACGCCGCCTCCGCTCGAACCAACGACCGCCCCGCCGTCACCCACAACAGCAACATCGACGGCAAAGACCCACGCATCATCGCGCTCAAGGACGAAGCCACCCAAGGCCTCGGCGACGACCCCGCCGAGCGCGCCGAAGCCATGCGCCGGTTCGTCTACGACTACATCGACGAGAAGTCGCTGGGTGTCGGCTTCGCCACCGCCACCGAGGTCGCGCAGACCGGACAGGGCGACTGCTCGGAGCACGGCGTGCTGCTGGCCGCGATGCTCCGCGCCGACGGCATCCCCGCCCGCGTCGCCAGCGGCCTGGTCTACATCGATTCCGCCGGTCAGTTTCAAAACATCTTCGGGTATCACATGTGGACCCAAGCCTACCTCGACGGCGCGTGGGTCGACCTCGACGCAACGATGTCGAAGGGCGCCTACGACGCCACCCACATCACCATCAACACCAGCAACATGGACGAGGACAAGTGGGTCAACGACATGGTCACCATGATCCCGCTCATCGGCAAGCTCGAGGTCGAGGTGATCAAGCCCTGACCCGCTCCATCGCCCCGCCGCTTCGTGTATGATCTGCGGCGAACCGATGGGTGACACACCACACAACCCGCAACGTGCCCTGCTCGAGTCCCTCGCCGCCGGCGAGATCTCCGTCGAGCAAGCCATGGCACAGCTCAGCCCGCAGGTCGAGTCGCTCGACTTTGCCACCATCGACCACCAGCGTGCCGAACGTTGCGGCGTGCCCGAGGTCATCTTCGGCCAGGGCAAGAGCGCCGACCAGGCGATGGCGATCGCTCGCACCCTGACCGAGCGAAACGGATACGTCCTGCTGACCCGCGCCACCGACGAACAGGTCGCCGCGGCACAGACCGCCTTCGACACCGTCGAGGTCGGCTCGCGGTGTAGTTCCCTGCTCATCGGCACACCACCGCAGCCCACCGGCACCGTCATCCCCATTGTCACCGCCGGCAACAGCGACCTGCCGATCGCCGAGGAAGCCGAGATGACCTGCCGCGCGATGGGCCAGCGCTGCAAGATGATCAGCGATGTGGGCGTCGCGGGGTTGAATCGCCTGATCGCGCGCCTGCCGGAGCTGACCGAGGCGGACGTGTTGATCTGTATCGCGGGCATGGAGGGGGCGCTGCCGAGCGTGATCGGGGGACTGGTGGCGGCGCCGGTGATCGCCGTGCCCACGAGCGTGGGGTACGGGGCGGCGTTCGACGGGATCGCGGCCCTGCTGGGCATGATGACCAGTTGCGCCTCGGGTGTGACGGTCGTGAACATCAACAACGGCTTCGGGGCCGCCTACAGCGCGGTCCTCATTCAACGCGCAATCGACAAGGGGCGAAACACATGACCGAGGCTTCGATTCCTCAGCTTCCCACCCGGCCCAGCGACGGACACAAGGGCACGTTCGGCACGGTCGTCGTCGTGGGCGGCTCACCGGAGATGATCGGCGCACCGGCGCTGGCCGCATCCGCGGCGCTGCGCACCGGTTGCGGCCTGGTCAAGATCGCTACCGATCCCGCCATCCTCCCACACTGCATCACCATCGAACCGGGCGCAACCGGCCTGTCACTCGATCCACGCGACGACCCGATGCGCGCCCTGGAAGGCCGGCTCGGTCACGACGACGTGCTGGCCGTGGGCCCGGGCATCGGTGTGGGCGACCGCGAAGCCCGGCTGGTCAACAACCTGCTGCGCC
>JANQJT010000109.1 GCA_028281485.1 Phycisphaeraceae bacterium | reverse complement strand
ACATCGCCCGACTGCTCGGTGGTGCGACCGAGGAGACGATCATCGTGCGTGTGGGTGAGGGCATCGTGACGACGATCGGCTCGGCGGCGACGCACAAGGCCGTGCTGGAAAACCCGGACAACATCTCCAAGGTCGTGCTCAGCAAGGGCCTCGACGCCGGCACGGCGTTCGAGATCCTCTCGATCGACATCGCCGACATCGACGTGGGCGAGAACATCGGCGCGAAGCTGCAGGCCGACCAAGCCGAGGCCGACAAGCGACGATTCCAGGCCGAGGCCGAGAAGCGCCGCGCGATGGCGGTCGCGCAGGAGCAGGAGTTCATGGCCGAGGTGCAGAAGAACCGTGCGCTGGTGGTGCTGGCCGAGGCCGAGGTGCCCAAGGCGATGGCCGACGCGTTCCGCAGCGGCAACCTGGGCATCATGGATTACTACCGCATGAAGAACATCCAGGCCGACACGTCGATGCGCGACGCGATCGGCGGCGACGGCGAAGACGAAACCAAGTAACCGTCACCCGTAGATCTTGATTCCAAGGCCCCGCCTGCGTGGTGGGGCCTTTTTTGATCCGGCCGATGAAATGGCTATAGTGATCGCCTTGCCTCGTCGCGAGGAACGATGGGCGGGCCCGGTGCACGGGTGGCTCGTGAACCGGGTCAGACCTTGATCGGAGCAGCCCTAAGCGACCGTCATCCGGTGCCGCCGGTGTCCTGCCCACCTTTCCCCGCGACGGGGTTTTTACGTCATTACTGCCCCTTTGCGTCCTGCGACAAGGGTTTTTGCGCCCTTCGATTGAGGGACGGTCGTTTTCAGTATAAAAACGTTCAAATCGTTAATTTATAGCGTCAATATCAGAACTCAGGCGATTTCCATGCGAATTATGCTGTGTTGTTGAAATTAAAACGTTCACGGGACCGTATGCATCAGAAACTCATTTTGAAAAGGATCATTGCCATGGAACGCCTGAATGGACTCGTTTTTGCCGCTGTGCTATCGATGGGTTTGGGACTGAGCGCAACCGCTGCCAACGCCAGCGAATGTTACAGCTGTGACGGCGCGACGACCGCCTCGCACAGCTACGACCAGAACATCGTACAGGTCGCCGCCGAGGCCGGTCAGTTCAACACGCTCTTGGCCGCCGCCAAGTCCGCCGGACTGGTTGACGCCCTGACCGCCGAAGGGCCGATCACCGTCTTCGCGCCGACCGACGCGGCGTTTGCCAAGCTCCCGGCCGGCACGGTCGAAAGCCTGCTGGAGCCGGAGCACAAGGATCAGCTCGTCGCGATCCTCACCTACCACGTCGTGCCCGGTAAGGCCAAGGCCAAGCACGTCGTCAAGGCCGACGCCCTGGACACGGTCAACGGCCAACGCCTGGCGATCTCCGTCAAGGACGGCGCCGCCTACGTCGACGGCGCCAAGATCGTCGCCACCGACATCAAGGCGTCCAACGGCGTGATTCACGTCGTCGACTCCGTCATCACCCCCAGCACGCAGGACATCGTGGACACCGCGATCGAGGCCGGCCAGTTCAACACGCTGTTGGCTGCCGCCGAGGCCGCGGGCCTGGTCGAGCCGATCCGCGGCGACGGCCCGTTCACCGTGTTCGCCCCCACTGACGACGCGTTTGCCAAGCTCCCGGCCGGCACGGTCGAGAACCTGCTGAAGCCGGAGAACAAGGACCAGCTCGCGGCGATTCTCAAGTACCACGTCGTGCCCGGTCGCGTGTTCTCTGACGCCGTCGCCAAGGGCGCGACCGTCGAGACCCTGCAGGGTCAGACCGTCACCACCCGCAGCGCCGATGGCAAGGTCTTCGTCAACGGCGCCCAGGTGATCACCGCCGACATCGACGCGTCCAACGGCGTGATCCACGTGATCGATTCGGTCATCCTGCCCACGCACGCGCACGCCAGCACCGACCACTGAGTTTGAGCGGGAATTAAACCGCACACCGAACTGACGCTTCGGCCCTGTCACGGGTGGCCGCGGATGACAAGTCCGCGGTGCACCCGTTTCGGGGCCGTTTCTGTTGACGCGATCGCTGCTTTGCCAGCCCCATGGCGTGGGTCTATATTGACACAAGTCCATGTCGTACACCGCACTAGCCCGACGCTATCGCAGCCAGTCCTTTGGCGATGTCATCGGCCAGGAACCGATCGCGCAGACCCTGCGTCACGCGATCGAGACCGGTCGCGTGCACCACGCGTACCTGTTCTGCGGGACGCGCGGCGTGGGCAAGACCTCCATGGCGCGCCTGCTGGCCCGCGCGTTCAACGCCCCGGCCACCATCGCCGACTGCCCCGCGCCCACCGACTACGACGACTACCCCGACGCCGACGTCCAGCAGCGCATGGCCGACGCGATCATGCGCGGCGACGACCTCAACGTCATCGAGATCGACGGCGCATCCAACCGCTCGGTCGAAGACGCGCGCCAGTTGATTGCCAACGCCGGCCTGGCGCCGACCGACAACGCGCGCTACAAGGTTTACATCATCGACGAGGTGCACATGCTCACCAAGGACGCGTTCAACACGCTCCTGAAGGTGATGGAAGAGCCCCCGAGTCATCTGAAGTTCATCCTCTGCACGACCGAGGCCGAGAAGGTCCTTCCGACCATCCAGAGCCGCTGCCAGCGGTTTGATTTCCGTAACATCCCCGCGGGCGTGATCGCCGATCACCTGCGCAGCGTGTTGACCGCCGAGGGCGTCGAGGCCGAGGAATCGGTTGTCTACGAGATCGCCCGACTGGGTAACGGGTCGATGCGCGATGCGCTGTCGCTGCTGGATCGCCTGTTGGCGGTGGGCGCCAGCCCGCTGACCGGCGCGCTGCTGGAAGAGATGCTCGGGCTGCCCGACCGCCAGGTGGTGATGAAGCTCA
>JANQJT010000318.1 GCA_028281485.1 Phycisphaeraceae bacterium | reverse complement strand
CAGCCTCAGCCAGCGCAACGGCGACTTCGCGGGCGACGTCTTCGCCGGCTATGGCAACAGCTTCAAGTTCTCCGGCTCACTGCTGGCCGACAGCTCTTTCAACATCACTCACACGCAGCGTAACCTCTCCGTCACCGGCAGCTTCGAGGGCGTGTTCACCGCCGACTACCTGACCGGCACGGCCAGCGTCCGCGGCGCTTTCGCCGGCGGCGCCAACATGACCGTCAACAAGGACGCACGCAGCATCGACCTGCGCAACGGCATGGCTACCGGTTCCAGCGTGAACGTGGGCAACCACCTGCAATCGCTCAGCATCCGCGAGGTCTTCTCCGGCGTCTTCTCGGTGGGTAACACGCTCCGCAGCGCATCGCTGTACCGCGTCGACCGCGGCACGCTCGTGGTCACCAGCGGCGGTCGCAGCATCTCCGTCCGCGATGACATCACCGATTCGGTCATCTCCTACGGCACCGACATCGGAGCCGACGGCGTCTACAACACGCTCGACGACCTGGTCTACGGCGGCGTTGTGCAGTCCGCCTCGTTCAGTCGGGACTTCGTCGACTCGGCGTTCGCCGTCGGCGTGCTCCCGTCACTGAGCACCGGCTCCGGCCTGCCCGCCGACCTCAGCGCCTACCTGTTGCTCGAGGACATCAACGGCAACCTCACCGGCAGCATCGATGCCGGCGGCCTGTCGGTCAGCACCGTCGAACGCTTCACGGTTCGCGGCGAGGTCATCTCCAGCAACGACACCCGACGTGCCGTGCTGGCCGTGGCAGACGGTGTGGATCGCCTGAGCATCCGCGACGGCGTCACGGACCTGTCGATCCAGACCAACCCCGATCCGTTCGGGCCGCCGGTCTCTTTGGGTGCCACATTCTTGACGCCCAGTATCCGTCAATCTGTCTTCTCCGAACCGTTAAATCCTGAGACGCTCATCCTGCTTGACCCGAACGATCCGTCCACCTCCAGCACGTTCTCCATCGCTGTTTACGAAGACACCACATTCACCACACCGCTGGGTAACATCACGCTCGAGTACAGCGAGCAGACCTCGGCGGACGGTCAAACCAACGGTATCGTTACCCTGACCACTGCAGACCCGGATGGTTTCCCATCGACCGTGGCGGTCACATTTATTCCGGAACGAATCCGAGACCGTACCGGCACGCGTTCGATTCTCAACACGTTCCCGGGTGGCGATCCCTCCGGTTCGTTCCTATCCTCGACGGGCCTGCTTCAAACCTGATCGGCCCAGTCAGCAAACCCATCACCAACCCCCGAGCGATCGGGGGTTTTTTCTTGTGTGTATATGTAGGAAGGGGGATCAGCCCGGCAGCATCTTGTCCAGATCGTGATCGTGCCGGATCATCAGCAGGCGGCTGCGCAGGGCGCTGCCGGTCGCGCGGCGCTGGGCGTGCGAGAACGCCGCGGCGAGCCTGCCGGGCAGCGGATCGGTCCGGCCGGCGTAGCGCCGCTGGAGCACGCGGGCCAAACGCGAGGCGAAACGTGTCAGCAGGTCGTCCTCCAGGCTCATGAAGGTCTGTGTCGAGCCGACGTCGCCCTGGCGGCCGGCACGACCGATGAACTGCCGATCGACGCGGCGGGCGGTGTGGCGCTCGGTGAGGATCACGTGCAGCCCGCCCAGTTCGGACACACCTGGACCGAGCTTGATGTCGGTGCCGCGACCGGCCATGTTCGTCGCCACGGTAATCGCGCCCTTGCGACCGGCGACGGCGATGATGTCAGCCTCTTCCTTGTGACGCACGGCGTTGAGCACCGTGTGATCCAGTGCCCGCCGGTTCAGCAGCGTGCTCAGTATCTCCGACGCCTCGACGCTGCGCGTGCCGACCAGCACGGGCCGGCCCTTCTTGTGCAGCTTCTCGATCTGCTCGACCACCGCGTCCCACTTGTCCGCTGCGCGTCGGTAGATCACGTCCGGCCACTGCTGGCGCTGGATGGGGCGGTGCGTGGGGATGATGCGGACGGGTTTGCCGTAGGTGCGTTCCAGCTCGGGTCGGGCCTCGGCCGCCGTGCCCGTCATGCCAGACAGCAAGGGGTACTGTCGGAAGAAACGCTGGAAGCTGATCGAGGCGAGCGTCTGCTGGTCGGCGCTGATCTCCACGCCCTCTTTCGCTTCGACCGCCTGGTGCAGGCCGTGCTGCCACGTGCGGTCGGTCATGATGCGACCGGTGTATTCATCGACGATGACCACCTTGTCGTCGAGCACCTCGTACTGCTGGCCCTTGTGGTACAGGTGGTGCGCGACCAGCGCCTGTTCGACCAGTTCGTTGCGGAGGCGCCGGGCGTTCCAGATCGGGTGCCGCAACAGCTCGCGGTCGTCGGCGACGAGCTGTTCGATGGCGCTGCGACCGGCGCCGGTCAGCTCGATCTTGCGTTCCGACGGGGTGAGCGTGAAGTGTCGTCGGCGTTCGAGGTGGCCGGCCAGCTCGCTGGCGCGTTGGTACAGCTCGGCCTGTGGGTTCGTCTGACCCTTCTGGGCGATGATCAGCGGGGTCACCGCCTCGTCGATCAGGATCGCGTCGATCTCGTCGACGATTGTCGCCCGCAAACCCGGCACGAGCGTCAGCGCACGCGGCGCCGCATGACGGCCCGACCAGGCGGTCGAGTACAGCCAGCGTGTGGAGATCGGATCGGTGATCTTGCCGAGGCGCAGCTGGTCGCGGAGCCAGTCGGCCATGATCTCACGGGCCGTGGCGTACACGATCGGCGTCTGATACCCGATCGCCCGCTCGTCTTCGCTCATCTGTTCGACGATCGCACACGATCCCAGGCCACACCTTTGATAGATCGGCCCGCAGTTGTCGGCGTCACGCTGGGCGAGATAGTCGTTCACGGTCACCACATGGACCGGCTGTCCGCTCAGGCCCATCAACGCCGCGGCCACGGTCGCCGTCAGCGTCTTGCCCTCGCCGGTCACCATCTCGATGATCTGGCCGTGGTACAGGCTCAACGCGCCCATGAGCTGAACGGGGTACGGCTTCTGATCGGTCGTGCGATACGCCACTTCGCGCAGCGCACCCAGCGCCGCGCGGATTTCCTCGCGCGTCTCGCGTCGCCGTTGAAACACACACCGGATCTCCTCGATGCGCGCGTCCAGATCGCGATCGCTCATCGCGCTCCAGTGGGATTCGTCGGCGATGACCGCGTCGGCTTCACGCCGGAGGTGACCGAGGTCCAGGCGTGCGTGTCGGGCGCGGCCGATCCAGCGGTTGGCCGCCGCGTCGATCCCGCTTGGCATGACCTTGCGCTGTCGCCGCGTGCGCAGCATCGACCACGTCATCAGGTCCGTCTGGAGCGGACCGGGTTGGGCGGCGGGTTGGGTGGGCAACGTGGTCATCAATCGCTACAGCGCCTGCTTGGGATCGATCAGCTGCGACAGGCGGTGGCCCCACTGCACGATCAGCGGGCGACGCTTGGCGAGGGTGAATCGGACGTGCACGCGTTGGCCGGGCTGGAACGCGGCGTCGGCGGCGCGCGCCGATTCGTCCGGCATCGCGAGCCAGAGGTAGAACTGCGGCTCGAGCGTGGTTTCCTGTTTCGGGTCCGCGGGGTTCATGGAGACCGTCCCGCCCGCCGCCGTGCTCAGCGACGGGTGCGGCAGCGTGTTACGCCCCGCGTCGAACGCGCGGATCAATCGGCTGGTGTAGACCCGGTCTGCCGTGCCGCGCAGGCGCAGTTCGATCTCGTCGATCTCGTTCAACAACACCAGTGAGTTCGTGTTCTGATTGATCGTCGCCGTGATGCGCAACGAGTCGGGATCGATCACCTGCCCGATCATCTGGCCGGCGGTGGTGTAGCGGTCCCGGTAAATATGCGTCGGCTCGAACGAGATGAACCGCCCGCTGATCGGGCTGCGGACTTCCAGTTCCGCCAGGTGCTCGTCAACCTGCTCGAGTTCTTCGCGGTGGGCGGCGAGTCGCGCCTCGCTGGTCATTCGATCGACGGGGCTTTCGTACAGCGCGTGGCGCATCTGGATCTCGATCGCGTCGATGTTGGCCAGCAGCTCTCGCCGCCTTGCCGAGAGCGAGGGGTTGTCCGCGGTGAACAGGACCTGGCCGGCTTCGACGGTGTCGCCCGCTTCCACGTAAAACGCGCGGATGAATCCGCTGGTCTGGATGGTGATGTTCGCTCGGTCCGCGGCCTCGACCACGCCCAGCGTCCGACGGTGCTCCGACCAGGGGATCAGCCCGATCGTCACGACAAACACGGCCAGGATGCCCAGGGTCACCGCGATCGCGCGCTGGCGTTTGCGGTGCAGGCCGCTGCCCGCCGCCAGCCAGCGCACGAACTTACCGGTCGGCACGACCAGCCACGTGATGAGTGTCCACGCGGCCAATGCCAGCCCCAGCGTAAACGCGAAGCCCGCGATGAAGGTCACGATCGCCACCATGATCAGCACGCGGTAGCAGAAAGCCGACACGCCGTAGACTAAAAGGATCGCGCGTTCGTTGAAGCGCGTTGCCGGCGGTTGCGTGTTTTTCACGCCGTACAGGTAGCGCTGGCCGAGCCACTTGAGCTGCTGTGTGGAGCGCTCGTAGAGGTTGGGCATGTCCAACAGGTCGCTGAGGATGAAGTACCCGTCGAACCGCATCAGCGGGTTGGCGTTAAAGAGGATCGTGGCGACGGACGCCAGGAAGACGATGCGGTGGGCGAACTGTTGGAGCATGGGGTCTTCGCTGTGCACCCAGACGATGGCCGCGGCGCCGGCGATCGTCAGCTCGAACATCATCCCCGCGGCGCCAACCAGCATGCGTTTCCACTTGCTGTCAAAGCCCCACGAGCTGGTCGTGTCCATGTAAGGATTGGGAAACAGCACGAGCATCATGATGCCCGCCTCGTACACCGGTCCGCCGAGTCTTCGACAGACCAGGCCGTGGCCCAGCTCGTGCAAAAGCTTGATCACGATGAACAGCACCATCACCCAGCCCCAGTTGGCCGGCGTGCTCAGCAGGTCCTGGCTCTGGCTGATAAAGCGATCGGTGTGCGGGAAGAACACCACGCCGCAGACGATCATCCACAGGAACCAGAGTACCAGCCCGCCCTTGCTCAGCAGCGGACGGAACAGCGGCCCCAACCAGCGCAGCAAGCGGTCCGGATTGAACAGCGGCACCTGCATGAACAACACGCTCATCGCCTGGCCGGTCCATCGCTTGAGTTTCATGCGGCGGTGACGCTGCAGCAGCGGCTCGGCGTCCGGCGGGACGTTGCCGCGCAACAGGTTGGCCTGGTTGAGCTGACCCAGCAGGCCGATGACCTCGTTCTGCGTGGGCGCGGCGTCGCCGTGCTGCTCGAGCGTCATCTGCCACGCCTCTTCCACGCTGCGCTCGCCGTCCAACAACCCGATCATGTAGTACGCCACGGGATTGAGTCGAGAAAACGTGTTGCCCAGCGGGTCGTGCAGGACGTACCAGGGATGGCCGCGGAAGATGCGGCGCGAGATCAGCACCTGCGGCCGCAGCGTGGGGGTGAGCTGGTTGACCCGGCTCCAGTTTGGGCTAAACGTTTGGCGTTCCATAGGACTCGGTAGGGCGGGTTACTTCCACAGCCACAGGCGGACGGAATCGATGATGCGGTGGGACAGGATCCAGGCGATGGATTTGCGGCCCATATCGATCCGGGCCGTGCCCTCCATGCCGGGTCGCAGCCACGGCTCGGTGCCGTCCATCTCGCACCACACCTCGAAGATGTTCTGGCCCTCTTCGGCGTAGGCCATCGGCACGATGCGCGTCACGCGCAGCGGCAGGGCGCGATTCGGTTCCGCGGCCGTCGCCATCTCACCGGTTAACGCGGCCGACTCGTTCTCGGCCAGCTCAAACGCACGCGAGATGCGGTTGATATCGGACTCGTCCACCCGCATCACCACCGTCATCCGATCCAGCGGGGCGATCTCAAACATCGCGTCGCCCTGTTTGACCATGCTGTTGATCTGGTCGTGCCAGTCGCCGGCGAGGACGATCGCGTCCATCGGGCTGCGGATCATGCCCTGTTCGATCTGCATATTCAACAGATCGATGCGCGCCTGGGATTGGATCATGCGTGCCTCAGCCTGGTCGGCTTCGGCCTGGTTGCCCTTGCTCAGGGCCGCGTCACGCTCGCTGGTGGCCTGGATCAGCTTGGCTTGTTCATCGATGCGTTGCAGCTTCAGCGCTTGCGTATCAAGTTCGGCC
>JANQJT010000043.1 GCA_028281485.1 Phycisphaeraceae bacterium | reverse complement strand
GCGTTGGGCTTGTCGATCTTGTTGATCACCACGACCGGCTTGAGCCCGATCGCCAGCGCCTTCTCCAGCACGAACCGCGTCTGCGGCATCGGGCCCTCGAACGAGTCGACGACCAGCAGGCAGCCGTCCGCCATGTTGAGCACGCGCTCGACCTCGCCGCCGAAGTCCGCGTGGCCCGGGGTGTCGATCAGGTTCAGCTTGTAGTCGGCCCCGTCGCTGTGGCGGTAGTTCACCGCGCAGTTCTTGGCCGTGATCGTGATGCCGCGCTCCCGCTCCAGGTCCCCGGTGTCCATGATCAGGTTGTGCTGGCCGCCGGCCAGCTTGTCCAGCTCCGCCGAGCGGAACATGCCGGACTGGTACAGCAGCTGATCGGTCAGCGTGGTCTTGCCGTGGTCGACGTGGGCGATGATAGCGACGTTGCGCAGGTGGTTATGGGCCATGGTGGGTCTCTATATAGATACGGGCGGGCGTTGGCCCCGGCGGGGCGGGGGAGCGGGAATTGTAGCGAGATCGCGCCGCTTGGCGACCACCCCGCCTCACCCCGTAACCGATCGGCGTTTGAAACGATCTAAGGCCAAGTCGACGCCCCGATCGACCGATAGCCACTGTGGCGAGAGGCGCAGACCGGGGCTATCATGTCGCCACGCCGAGGAACTTCAAGGACGAGCAGGGCGATCCCCCATGAATCACATGCCGAATACGAATCAAAACCCCACGGGCCCGCAAACCGCAGCCCCCCATCCCTTCTTCCATCTCGATCCCAAGCTCATGCCGCCCGGCGGGGGCATGCAACGCTACCGCGAGATGACCATCGACGACATGCTGCTCGAAAACCGGGTGGTCTTCCTCGTCGGTGAGATCAACTACCAGTCCGCCACGTCGCTCATCATGAGGCTGCTGTACCTGTCCAACCTCAACAAGAACGACGACATCCACCTCTACATCAACAGCCCCGGCGGCAGCGTCGACGACACCCTCGCCATCTTCGACACCATGAAGTACGTCCCCTGCGACGTGGCCACCTACTGCATCGGCCGCGCCATGAGCGGCGGCGCCATCACCCTCGCCGCGGGCACCAAGGGCAAGCGCTTCATCCTCCCCCACGCCAAGGTCATGATCCACCAGCCCTACGGCGGGGTCTACGGCCAGGCCGCCGACGTCAAGATCCAGGCCGAGGAGATCCTCAAGAGCAAGAACCTGCTCAACGACCTGCTCGCCGATCTGACCGGCCAGCCCGTCGACACCGTCGCCGAGGACGCCGAACGCGACAAGTACTTCGGCGCCGCCGAAGCCAGGGACTACGGCCTCGTCGACGAGGTCCTCGAAGTCGCCAAGCCCGAAAACACCGCGCCCCCCGAAGCGTAAACCACACACACGACCGCCCCCGCGCGGAAAGGATTACACCCGATGTCCAACCTCATCCCCATGGTGATCGAGAAGACCGGTCGCGGTGAACGCGCCTACGACATCTACTCGCGCCTCCTCAAGGACCGCGTCATCTTCCTCGGCGGACCCGTCACCGACGACTCGGCCAACGTCATCATCGCCCAGCTCCTGTTCCTCTCCAACGAAGACGCCAAGAACGACGTCCACTTCTACATCAACAGCCCCGGCGGATCGATCTCCGCGGGCCTCGCCGTCTACGACACCATGCAGTTCATCCGGCCCAACGTCGCCACCTACTGCGTCGGCATGGCCGCCTCCATGGGCGCCTGGCTGCTCGCCGCCGGCACCGCCGGCAAACGCTACGTCCTGCCCAACAGCCGCGTCCTCCTGCACCAGCCCCTGCTCGGCGGTGTCATGGAGGGCACCGCCACCGACCTCGGCATCCAGGCCGAAGAGATGCTCAAGACGCGCAAGCGCATGTACGAGATCATGCACAAGCACACCAGCGCACCCATCGACCAGATCGAACGCGATTGCGACCGCGACAAGTGGCTCAGCGCCGAAGAGGCCCAGGCCTACGGCGTCGTCGACAGCGTCCTCGAATCCCTGCCCGAACCGCCCGGCGGCTTGTCCTCCGACGACGACTAAACCCACTCTCCAACTACAACAACAAAAGCCCACACCATTCGGTGTGGGCTTTTTCACTCTCACACTCTCAACACCAGCCTTTGCATCAGAGAGCCGTGTCTCGTGCGGTCGGGCCGCACGCTGTCTGCCGTGTTGTCGAATCGATCCGGCGTGTCTTATCCTATGAACGACTGAGCCGCGTTCCAAAGAAACATGCACGCCGCCGTGATCAGACCAATGAAAAAGATGAATCCGTAACGCATCGTCTCTCTCCCATCTCCTGGGTACGCTTTACTTGTCCTCCCGCCGCGACGCTCTCCCGTGCATCGCTGCACCCCGAACATACACGCGCCACGGTCTGGGGCGAATGAAATCGCGCCGGGCGCAGTTTGCCGGTTGACGTGGTAACGGTTGTAACGGTTGCGCCGCCTCTAAAAGCCGATCGAAAGCGCCGCGTAGTACCAGAAGTCGTCCTTTTCGGTCCCCGGATCGACCAGCGACTGGTGCTCGTGTTTCACACCGATCTTGATCGCCGCCGACTCGTAACCCGCCAGGTTCAGCTTCCAATCCGCGTTGGACACCGCACGGAACTCGCCGCCGTCCTCCAGGTCCGGATAAAACGTCGAGGCCGCGTTGAGCGACTGGTGTTCGTTGATCTTCCACTGCAGCTCCGCCCCCGCCAGCGCCTCCGGCTTGATCGAGTCGTCCGTCGAGCCGAACTCCCGCACCGCACCGATACCCCCTCGAACCTCCACCGTCAGGTCCTCCTCGGTGATCAGCTTGTAGCCCACACCCGCGTGCCCAGCCAGCCTGCTCTGCCAGTCCTGGAACTGGTCCCAGTCGTATCGCACGTCCGCAAAGTAGAACCAAAGATCGTCCGAGAGATACCAGTCGCGCACCAGGCCCACGGTGAACTTGTTCGCGTTCGTCTTGCCCTTCGATTGGCCGTACCGGTAAGACGTGTCGAACTTCCACCGCCCCTCGTCGTTCTCCCTCTTGCTCAGCAGCGCCAGGTACAAAGACGCGTTGTCGTTGTTCCCCTCCGCGCCGTTCAAGCCGACGTCGAACTGACTGTCCCACCCCGCAAGCAGACCCCACCGCGGATCGACCGTCTTCTCGATCGTTTTCTCCGCCGCCTCCGCGACCGCCCTGGGCACGTCCGTCACCTTCGCCGGCTTGGCTTCCGCTTCGACCTCGGCCCGCTCAACCGCCAGGCTCGGCTCAACCACCTTGTCCGAGGGAATCTTCAACTCACCCAGCACCGGGTGTCGCAACACCAGCACCTCCGCGTCATGCGACGTGATCTCGCCTTCCAAAACCTCGCCGGTTGTCAGCGTCACGCTGTCCGCAGCAGCGGTTGAAATCGTCACGAGCAACCCGATGATGAAAAACAGCTTCTGTCTCATGGTTCATATCCAAGGGCCATAGGTACGCGAAGTTTCCGGGGGCCGGGGGCTGTGTCCCGGGAGCTTGGCAGTCTAGACGCTCGCCGACGCACGTCAATGACAATCCATCAGGACATTGATCTCGATTACAATACCGCCGGCACCGATCCGTCATGCTCGAGTTCTCCGACAAGCCGTATCGCTTCTTTCCGCCGCGCCGCGTCGGCTGGCTCGCGCGTCTGCTGATCGTCTACAACCGCTATCGATACACCCGTCGCTACGCCCGCATCCGATCGATCACCACCGAAATCGACCCCGACGTCCGGCGCCTCGCCAAGACCCGCGCCCGCGTGCTCTTCGTGCCCAATCACCCCACCCACGCCGACGCCTACGTCTACCTCGACGCCCTCAGCCGGCTCGGCCGCACCAGCCTCACGCTCACCGCCTACGACGTCTTCCTCCGCTCCGCCTTCAACGCCCGCGTCATGCAGACCATGGGCTGCTTCAGCGTCGACCGCGAAGGCTCCGATCCCCAGTCCATGCAGTGCGCCCTGGACACCCTCATCGCCGGCCGCCACGCACTGACCATCTTCGCCGAGGGAAACGTCTACCTCACCAACGACCGACTCACCCCCCTCCACGACGGCTCTGCCATGCTCGCCGTCCGCGCCGTCAAAGCCCTCCAGCCCCCCGACACGCTCCACATCGTCCCCGTCAGCCTGAAGTACTCCTACATCGATGACATCTCCGCCGATGTGTTGGCCAAACTCGAAGACTTTGCCACACAACTCGGCTTGCCATGGGACGCATCGCTTTCGCCGGTCGATCGCCTTCGTGCCGTCGCCGTCGCCGCATTACACCTCCAACTCGCCCAGCTCGATCGCGACCTGCCTCAAACCGATGACCTTCAGCAACTCATCGAACACGCCGCGCTCGACGTGATCGCGCCGCTGGAAACCGATCTGGACATCGAGCCCCGTCCCACCGATACGCCGGTCGATCGCGTGCGCCGCTGTCGCAGGGCGATTCACCAGACCCGACTCGACCCGGCGCGAGCCGATGAGCACGCGTCCGCCATTCGGTGCGCCGACCGCGCCATGCTCGCCTACCGCATCCTCACCTACACGCCCGGCTACGTCGCCGACCACCCCACGCTCGACCGCTACGCCGAGACCGTCGAGAAACTCATCGAAGACGTCTCCTCCGCCGAACAGCCCCCGTTCGCGCCCCGCGCCGCGGTCGTGCGCTTCAACCCGCCCATCGACGTGCGCGCCTTCCTCGACGCACACGACGGCAAGACCAGGCAGGCCGTGCGCGACCTCACCGCCCGAATCGAAACCGACATCCAGGTCGGTATCGACACCCTCGCCGCCCGCAACACCCACCCCGGCGGAACGGTCTACCTCACCTGACCACGCCTCCGCTGCCACGACTGAGCCCAACCGCTCTGGTTTTGACACGGTTAAGCTCCGCCGTAAAATACCTCGCTGCTCCGGTTGCACCGCAACCGGCGGCCACAACGCCCCCTTCGTCTAGTGGCCTAGGACATCGGATTCTCAGTCCGAGAACAGGGGTTCGACTCCCCTAGGGGGTACTTCGCCGCAAACCATTGCGTTTGCGGTTTTTTCATGGGTGAATCAACTCAGGCGCATTGATTCGGTCAGCGCTGCATTCGTGCAACCGCTTTGCCGTCTATATCATGGGCCGCCTAAATAGACGTCCCCCGGAGCGACGCCCCTTGCAGATCATCGACCGCTACATCGCCCGACAGTTCATCATCAACTACGTGATGCTCTCCGCCATGCTCCTGATCATCATGATCGCGGTGGACTTCATCGGGAACATCGACGAGTTCCTCAAGGTCGCGCGCGACCAGTCCGGCCTGAAGGCCGCCGGCAGCGTGCTCTACGCGCTGGTCCGCTTCTACTGGCCCAAGACCTTCCTGTTCAGCGTGTACACGGCCGGCATCATCCCCATCGCCGCCGCGGGATTCACACTCAACGCCATGATCCGCAACCGCGAGCTGGTCAGCCTCCTGGCCGGCGGCGTCAGCCTCTACCGCATCACCGTCCCTATCCTTGCGCTCGGCTTCGTCGCCAGCCTGCTGATCCTGACCATCCAGGAAGTCGCCATTCCCACACTCCGCGAGCGCATCGCCGAGCCTCATCGCTACGTCGAACACGGCGGCATCCCCCCCAAGCCCGTCAAGGGCATACCCGATCGCGACCTGATCGACACGCTGCACGGCGACGGGCCCGTCCCCGCCGCGTGGACCAAAGCCGACGTCTTCCTGCCCTCCGACGACACGCCGCGCTACGAAGCGGCGCAGTTCAACTACGACACCAAGACACTCGAGAAACTCCTGATCCGTCGCTACAACAACGGCGTCATCGTCGAACGCATCCGCGCCGCCTCGGCTGAGTGGGACGAAGACAACCGTGGCTGGCGACTGACCGGTGGCACCAGCGAACGCTTCAGCCTCGAACAGGTCGGCCTGCCCGCCAGCCAGCGCCCCGTCGACTTCATCCCCTCCGGCCTCGACCCCACCACCATCATGCTCTACCAGATGAACGAGTTCCGCACGATGCTCACCACGCCCGAGATGATCCAGATGCTCGAGCGCAAGACCATCATCGACCCGGCCCGCATGAAGATGATCCTCCACACCCGCTACTCCACCGCCGTGGTCAACGTGCTCATCCTCGCGATCGGCCTGTCGTTCCTCATGGTCCGCCTGCCCAATCAGCTGTGGCAGCGCACCATCGTCGCCGCGCTGATCTCCCTGCCCCTGTGGGTCGGCTCGATCATCCTCAGTCAGTACACGCCCACCGTGATCATCCCCGCCGTCGCCGCCTGGCTGCCGGTCATCATCTACACACCCGTCGCCCTGTTCACACTCGATCGCGTGGAGACCTGACCGCGTGAACCCGTCGAACGACACATCCGATCAGAATGAGATTGCGCGCAGTCCCTCGCGCGCGATGATGTGGCTCGTCATCGGTGGGGCGGTGGGGGTGTTTGCGGTCGCGTCTTACTTCACGCTCGACCAGCCCGCGGCGCGATACGTGCGTGAGAGCGGCACGGGCAAGTCGGCCTTCTGGCAGTGGGTCACGGAACTCGGTGTCAGCGATAAGTACCTGGTCGGTCTGGCCGTGTTCGCCTTGCTGGCCCGGCAGCGCAAGCGCCTGGTCCCCTGGATGCAGCGCGCCTGGTTCGGCTTCTTCTCGATCGCGCTCAGCGGCCTGATGGTCAACGGCCTGAAGATCGTCTTCGGCCGGGCCCGACCCAACGGCCTGTTCCTCGACGACTCGCGCTGGGGCTTCCACCCCTTCACCACCGGCTACGACTTCGCCAGCTTTCCGTCCGGTCACTCCACGACCGCCGGCGCGTTGATGGTCATGCTATGTGTTGTTTGGCCGCGCTTGTCGTTTCTATGGGTTCCGCTGGGCATCCTCGTCGGCGTCTCGCGCGTGATGGTCGGCGCGCACTACCCGTCCGACGTCGCGGTCGGCCTGGCCTTCGGCGCTGCTGTCACGCTATGGGTCAAACGCCAATACGATACGCGCGACGCCTGGCATCGCCCCGCACCACGCTGGCTCTATCGCGGTGTCGATTAATCCCCGCTCGTGTCCGCCGTGAGGATCAACACATTCTGATCGCGGAACTCCGATGAGTAATTCGTCAGCGTAAACGACGCGTGTTCGGTCGTGTGAAGCGGGCGGTCGTACATCTCATGGTACGCGGCCCGCAGCTCCTCCAACCGCGCTTGCGTCACCACCCACACCCCCGGCAGTTCGCCCGCCGCCCAACGCGGCAGCGTGGTTTCCAGTGCCAGCCGCGTCACCGGCTCCTCCGCAGGCAGATTGAGATAGAAAACAAGGCTCGCCTCTTCGTACCCGTCCCAGTACACGCGGTCGCCCGGCTGCATCACCTCACGCACAGCTTCCGCGATGCGCGGCGATGGCTTCATCTTCGCCTCCACGATCGGCAACACCAACAGCGATCCCAACACGATCACCACCGGCACCGCCACCGAAACGATCCGTCGCGACAACCCCTCCGTCACCGCAAAGTAAGCACCCACCACCACCGCCAATATCGGGAAGATCGGCAGGATGTAGTGCGGCAGCTTCGTAGCCACCAGGCTGAACAACACCACCGTCGGCAGCGCCCAGCCCAACACCACCGCGTTCGACCGCCCGTCACCCAGCGTCTTCTTCCGCATCCGCACGCCCCCGCGGATCAGGTCCAGCGACCACGGCATGAACGTGACAAACAACATCGGCACGTACATCGGCAGCGTCAGCAGGTAGCCCCACACGCCGCTGCCGCCGTGCCCTTCCATCGCGCTGGTCGATCGGCCCACCACGTGTTTGCCGAGCCCCTCGCGCAG
>JANQJT010000034.1 GCA_028281485.1 Phycisphaeraceae bacterium | reverse complement strand
GGTAGAAGGTTTCGAGGGTGGTGACGCCCTCGGCGACCGCTCGCGCCGACCGGTCCAGTTCAGCACGCTCCTTGTCGGTCAGGTCCAGTTCGTAGATGCGTTCCACCCCGTTCCGTCCAAGCAAGACCGGTACCCCCAGGAAGATGTCACGGTGACCGTACTCACCGCGGAGATAAGCGCTGGCCGCCACAAAGCGCTTCTCGTCCTTCACCACCGCTTCAACCATCTTCGCCACACTCGCCGCAGGGGCGTAGTACGCGCTCCCCCGCTTCAGAAGATTGACGATCTCCGCACCCCCCTTGCGAGTCCGCTCCACAAGACGCTCGATCTCACCATCCGGAAGTAACTCAGGAAGCGCAAACCCGCCCACGGACGTGTAGTTGGGCAGCGGCACCATCGTGTCCCCGTGGCCCCCCAGTACCATCGCCATGACGTCCTGGGGGAGCACGCGCAACCTCTCCGCGATGAAGTACCGGAAGCGCGTCGAGTCGAGAATCCCCGCCATCCCCACCACCCGTTTCAACGCAAACCCAGACTCCCGCAGGGTGACCATCGCTATGACGTCCAGCGGATTGGACACGGCAATGACGATCGCGTTGGGAGCGTACGTCGCGATCGCCCGGCTCGCCTCCTTCGCGATCGATACGTTCGTCTTGAGCAGGTCCATGCGGTCCATCCCCGGTTTCCGGGCAATACCCGCGGTCAGCACCACCACGTCGCTGCCGGCGATCGCCTCGTAGTCGTTCGTTCCATAAATAGTCACGTTGTACGACCGGCTGGGCGCGGCGTGACTGAAGTCCGCCGCCTTGCTCTGGGGAAGCCCCGGTACGACGTCGACCATGACGATGTCCGCGATGTCCTTCTCCGCGATGTAGTACACCGCGGTTGCCCCCACGTTTCCCGCACCAATGACCGATACTTTGTTCTTCATGCCGTTCTCCTAGGCCTGCGCCGTTATAGCCGTGAGTTTGTCCGCCGATGCCCGGAGCAGCGATAGCTGCGGGTCGTCCAGACGCGGTTCGAGGATACGCTCGGCACCCCCCCGGCCCACCACGGCGGGAAGGCTCATGGCCACACCGCTGATCCCGTACTGCCCCGTCCACATAGTCGAAACGGACAGAACGCGCTTGGTGTCGTGGACGATCGCCTGGGCCACATCCGCGGCCGCGGCGGAGGGTCCGTAATAGGCGCTGGCGCGCTGCGCCATCTCGACGATCACGTCGCCGGCGCGCCGCGTCTCTTCGGCAAGCCTCCCAAAGGCGTCCGTCCCGAGGATCGCCTCGACGGGGACGCCGTTGATCCGACAGTACTCCCGGAGGGGAATCATCTCCGCCGAATGGCGCCCAACCACCAGAGCGGTGATATTCTCCGCGCTGATACCCGTTTCACGGGCAATGATGTGGCGGAGGCGCGTCGAGTCCAGTACACCGCCCAGCCCGAGAACGCGCGACGAGGGGAGACCCGAGGCGGCGGTAAAGCGCATCGTCATCGGATCAACCGGTTCCGTGGCGACAACGACCGTTCCGGCAAAGTCGCGGAACTCCGGCGCTATCTCGTCGATGACGGCGGCGTTCCTGGAAAAGAGATCCTCCCGCTTCATGCCCGGTTCCCTCACCGAGCCGGCGGTAACGATCGCCACCTGGGAATCCATCGCCTCCGTCAGGTGAGAGCCCGCCGCGATGACGTGCTGGTAGCCCCTGACGGGAGCCGCCTCCATCATGTCCAGCGCCTTCCCTGCGGCGAGTCCCTCCTGGAGGTCAAACATAAGAACGCTGCCGATGTTCTTCTC
>JANQJT010000022.1 GCA_028281485.1 Phycisphaeraceae bacterium | reverse complement strand
AAAACATGTACCCCCCGCTCACGCCCGGCAGGATCATCGCACCCGCCGCCACCATCCCCGCGATCAGCATGAACACAAACCCCTCGCGGTTCACCCCGCCCGCCTCACCAAAGCTCTGCACGTAAGCCAGCGCCGCCATCGCCGCGAACATGAACACGCACGCCAACCGTGAGCTCGCCGTCCCCTTGCCCAGCATCTGTTTCAGCAGCGGCACGCCACCCAGCGTCAGCCCAATAAACAAGCTGAACATCACCAGCGGATACCCCGTCACCCACCGCACCATCACACCCGACAGCAACACGATCGCCGCAACCGCCGGCGCCACCACCGCCGCCAGCGTCACCAAAGACCGCAAGCGAAACTTGAGCGTCGACACCTCCGCGATCGCCTCGATGAACGCCTTGTACACGCCCGTCGCCACCAGCATCGTGCCCCCGCTGATGCCCGGCACCAGGTTCGCCAAGCCCATCATCACGCCGCCGATCGCGCCGCGCACCACCAACCCGATCATCGATTCCCTCGGTGGGGCGGTCCCGCTATCCGTATCGCTGCTGGTCATGTCTCCCACTATCGTCCATCCACCCCCCATTCATCAACTCGCCCCGCCGCGCGGGATATGCGATCATCTGCCCATGACCGATTCGCCCGGACAGATCGGCGTCGCGCCCGGCGTCAGCCTCCCCGCCGCCGCCCTGGGCTATCGCTTCGCCCGCTCGTCCGGGCCCGGTGGCCAAAACGTCAACAAACTCAACACCAAGGCGACCCTCACCGTCCATCTCGCAGACCTCGCCGCCATCCTCCCCGCACCCGTCCTCGCCCGCCTGACCCGCGCCGCCGCCCGCTACATCGCCGGCGAAAAACTCATCATCACCTCGCAGGAACACCGCTCCCAGATCGCCAACAAAACCGCCTGCCTCGATCGCCTCCGCCAGCTCATCGTCCGCGCCCAGGCCCGCCCGCGCAAGAGAAAACCCACGCGCGTCCCGCGCTCATCCATCGAAAACCGGTTGGAATCCAAGCGCCGCCGCGCCGCCGTCAAACAGCAGCGCCGTCGGCCCAATCAGGACGACAGCTGACTCACCCCGCCGCAGCCGCTTCCGCCGCCTTCTTCTTCCGTCGAAACAGCTTCTTGAACACCCACCACAAGACGCACAACGCCACCACGCCCGCCACGATCGGCACCACGATCACCAATACCGTTATCAGCAGTGACCCGCCCGCCTCCGCTGTCGACACCACCGGGTTGCCCACACCTCCCGTCGTCGCCGTGCTCGCCGCGCGCGTCCCCACCGTCAGAAACTGCACGCTCCCCGCCACGCCGCCACCCGCCACGATCGCCATCACCCACTTCACCGACGGGTCCATGTCGCCCATCAGCGCCGCCATCGCCGTCGTCCCCGCGATCGCCGCAGCCGGCGTCGCGATCGTGTCCAGCAGGTTGTCCACCCACGGGACGTAATACCCGCCAACCTCCACCGCCGTGGCGATCCCCAGGATCACCGTCGCGATGTCGCTGCCCAACCAATCGAACCCATCCCCGATCGGCAGCTCGTTGATCACCGGAATCGAATCCGTCATGTTCATGTTGATCGCCAGGCTCGTCACGAACATCGGCAGGAACACGCGAAACCCCGACGCCGCCGCAAGCCCCACGCCCGCCGGCACCCCGATAAACAACACGCTCATCAGGCTCGGCGATCCCTCCGCATCAACCGACACCCGGTCCAGCGCATCGCCGGCCTGCGCCAGCAGGGGATTCAATCGCATCACGTGCATCATCAGATACTCAAGCATACCCGTCACTCCTGTCACCCGCGCGTGCCTTTGCACCATCGATTAAGTCGCGCTCGAACCGCGACACACCCCGACCTCGGCGACATTATACGCATGTGAAGACCTGAAAAGGACATGCCGCACCCGGATAGACGGATTAATGCGACCGATGATTCGGCATCTTGAACGCTTGGAAGCGATTGTTGAGTTCGCGCCCCGCAGGACCGCGCCGCACATCTCCCTTCCGTTAGCCCCGGGCTTTGCCCGGGGGCTTCCCGGGACTTCCGTTTAGCGATCGCCCCTCCGTTTGCCAGGGGGCTTGCCTGGGCTTCTGTTTAGCGACGGCCCGAAGGGCCGTGCGCTGCCCCACATAACCGGCCCTTCCTGGCAGGGATGGGCCCCGTCCTAACGCCCCATGCCCCGCAACATCTTAGGCGTTGCGATCCACACAAGCTCTGCCGACGGATCCGACGCGTTAAAACGCTGCGCCGACTGCACCATCACCGCGCCCGCCTTCTTCAGCACCAATCGGCCCTTGATCTGCCGAAAACACAGCAGCTCCGCGGCGCCGCTCAGGTCCGGCTCGTGACCCACCGCGATCACACGCTTCGCGTCGATCCCGCTCAACATCTTCACCACGCTCGTCGCCCGGCCCTCACCCAGCAGCGCGTCCTCCGTCACGTCCGTGCCGAATCGCTCGCTGGCGATCTCCGCCGTCTGCTTCGCACGCAGCAGGGGGCTGGTCACGATCACGTCCGGTTTACCCATCAGCTTCGCCAAACCCTTGACCACCTGCCGCGTCTTCTCGATCCCCTCGTCCGTCAGCGCACGCTGCGCATCCCGCAACCCCGGGCTGCGCGGCACCGCGATGCCGTGTCGAAACAAAACGATCTCCATCAACGTCACTCCATGAAATACCTGTCTCGGTGGGGGGCTGATCGATTACCATAGCATGGAACACACGCGATCGCCTTAATATTCCAAACGCCCCGATGCCCTACAAAACAACACATAACAAGCTCCGCGACCTCTACACCGCTTCGCTCGATGCGACGCTCGGCTCCAACCAGGCCGCAGGCGAACACGTCGCGATCGAAGCCGACTGGCTCGCCGACTTGCCCAACCGATACTGCTGGCGATGCGGCGTAACCACAGGCCTCGGCTCCGTCACCAAACGCGGCTGCGCCAGATGCATCGACACCAAACTCCCCTGGGATTCACTCACGCGCCTCGCCGCCTACACACACCCCGTCGAACCCTGGATCTTGCAGATGAAGTTCCACAAGGCCTGGCACTGGGCGACGTGGTTTGCCGACCAACTCGCGCAGGTCATCCCGCCACAACACGAGCGCAACGTCGTCGTCCCCGTACCGCTGCACCGCCTGCGCCGTTGGCGACGCGGATACGATCAGGCCGCGCTCATCGCCAAACGTCTCGCCGCCGCGCGCGATTGGCCCTACGCACCCATCCTCCGACGCACCCGCGCCACCCAACCCCAGTCCCGCCTGCACACACAGCAGCAACGCCGTGACAACATCCGCAACGCATTCGCCTGTCGCCCACGCGACCTGACCGGCTGGAACGTCTGGCTCATCGACGACGTGAAAACCACCGGCAACACGCTCGGCCAATGCGCTCGTCTGCTCCGACAACACGGCGCAAACACCACCCACGTCGCCGTCATCGCCGTCGCAGACCCCCTGGTTATCACACCGCCCGATTAATTCTTTAAAGTCGCCCCGTTTCGCCCATTGACTCTCCATGAATCTCCGATTAGTATTGGCTTTTTCGCCCCAATCCGGCGGAGCCAGCCCCAAAGCCGGTTCCTGACCGGAAACCAAAAATTGGGACGAAAAATGGCCTCGGATGGCCTTGACAGGGCTCTAGCGATGATTAACATCCTTCGCTCGCCACAAATCAGTTTGTGCGACTGATTTCGAGGCCGCTTGGTCTTTGACAAGTGAACAGTTGGGACAACCACGAGGATGTGAGGTCTCGCGACTCCGAGCGTTTTACCGGACCGCGGGCCCTTTAAAAATGTGCGGTCACGCAATGACAGCTGCGTGACCCGCTCAAGCATCCTTGTGACGCTTGTGAATAAACCTTTAACGGAAAATTCCAGTGGATGTTTGAGTTCGCCGCCTCTAGCCGGGCGGCGAAGCGGATCGATCGGCTAGCCCCCTTCGATCCGTCGACCGGCCCAACCGAAAGGTTGGGTGACCGGGTCGAACCTTCTATCAAAGACATCGGCCTCACGGCCGCGTCAACGATATTCAATTGAAGAGTTTGATCCTGGCTCAGATTGAACGCTGGCGGCATGGCTAAAACATGCAAGTCGAACGCGAAACCAACTTCGGTTGGGAGTAGAGTGGCGAACGGGCGAGGAATACCTTCTTAACGTGCCTCGAGGCCAGGGATAGCCGTGGGAAACTGCGGGTAATACCTGATAACCCCAACCGACCGCATGATCGGATGGGCAAAGGCTTGCTACCTCGAGATCGGGGAAGGCGCTATCAGCTTGTTGGTGGGGTAAAGGCCTACCAAGGCGAAGACGGCTAGCGGGTGTGAGAGCATGACCCGCCGCATCGGGACTGAGACACTGCCCGGACTCCTACGGGAGGCTGCAGTAACGGATCTTCCGCAATGCGCGAAAGCGTGACGGAGCAATGCCGCGTGAAGGATGAAGCCCCTCGGGGTGTAAACTTCTGTCAGAGTTTAGGAACACAATGACCAGACTCAAAGGAAGGACCGGCTAAGTTCGTGCCAGCAGCCGCGGTAATACGAACGGTCCGAGCGTTAATCGGAATCACTGGGCTTAAAGCGTGCGCAGGCGGATGGGTAAGTACCTTGTGAAATCCCACGGCTCAACCGTGGAACTGCAGGGTATACTGCCCATCTTGAGGTTGGTAGAGGCGATCGGAACTGTAGGTGTAGCGGTGGAATGCGTAGATATCTACAGGAACACCAAAGGCGAAGGCAGATCGCTGGGCCACACCTGACGCTCAGGCACGAAAGCGTGGGGAGCAAACAGGATTAGATACCCTGGTAGTCCACGCCGTAAACGATGTGCACTAGGTTCTGGAGCTTTTGACGGCATCGGAGCCGAAGGAAAACTATTAAGTGCACCGCCTGGGGAGTACGGTCGCAAGGCTAAAACTCAAAGGAATTGACGGGGGCTCACACAAGCGGTGGAGCATGTGGCTTAATTCGAAG